>NZ_JASCOY010000034.1:0-52810 GCF_029960075.1 Pseudomonas sp. PS02290 | reverse complement strand
GTCTCGAGGAGTGGGCCGAGCGGCATGGATGCCGCGAGAGCGCCGTCAGGACATGGATGTCCGTTCGGCGCGGGCCCACGGAGCGGGACCGGAGTGAAGGAACCCGACGAAGTCGGGCCCAACCGAGAGCAAGCACCCTTGGTTACTTGGGGTGCTTTTCCAAGTAACTCGCCGAAGGCGAAACGTCTGCCGTTAGGCAGACGCTCTTGATCTTTGCGATTGTCGCTCCCGAAGCACGACCGTCAGGCCGCAGTCATGGTCTTGTGGGTCTCAACCAGATGCGCAACCACACTCGGATCGGCCAGCGTCGAGATATCGCCCAGCGCGTCGTACTCCCCGGTGGCGATCTTGCGCAGGATGCGTCGCATGATCTTGCCGGAACGGGTCTTCGGCAGACCCGGCGCCCACTGAATCACATCCGGCGAAGCGATCGGACCGATCTCCTTGCGCACCCAGTTGCGCAACTCGATGCGCAACGCTTCGTCCGGCACTTCACCGCCGTTCAGTGTGACGTACACGTAGATGCCCTGCCCCTTCAAATCGTGAGGCACACCCACGACGGCCGCTTCGGCGACTTTCGGGTGGGCCACCATCGCGCTCTCGATCTCGGCGGTGCCCATGCGGTGGCCGGACACGTTTAGCACGTCGTCGACGCGGCCGGTGATCCAGTAGTAACCATCTTCGTCACGACGGGCACCGTCACCGGTGAAATACATGCCGCGGAAGGTCTTGAAGTAAGTGTCGACGAAACGGTCATGGTCGCCGTACAGGCTGCGCGACTGACCCGGCCACGAGTCGAGAATCACCAGATTGCCTTCCGCTGCGCCTTCGATGAGGTTGCCCAGGTTATCCACAAGGGCCGGAATCACGCCGAAGAACGGACGCGTCGCCGAACCCGGCTTCAAGGCAATGGCGCCAGGCAGCGGGCTGATCAGAATGCCACCGGTTTCGGTCTGCCACCAGGTGTCGACAATCGGGCAATTCTTCTTGCCGACGGTGTTGTAGTACCAGTTCCAGGCTTCCGGATTGATCGGCTCGCCCACCGAACCCAACAAACGCAGGCTCGAACCGTCAGCGCCTTCTACGGCTTTGGTGCCCTCGGCCATCATGGCGCGGATGGCGGTCGGTGCGGTGTAGAGGATGTTGACCTTGTGCTTATCGACGATTTTCGACACGCGGGTGATGTCCGGGTAATTCGGCACCCCTTCGAACAACAGCGTGGTCGCGCCATTGGCCAGCGGGCCGTAGACGATGTAGCTGTGGCCGGTGACCCAGCCGACGTCCGCGGTGCACCAGTACACTTCGCCCGGACGATAGTCGAACACGCGTTCGTGGGTCAGCGCGGCGTACAGCAGATAACCTGCGGTGGTGTGCAATACGCCCTTCGGCTTGCCAGTGGAGCCCGAGGTGTAAAGGATGAACAGCGATTCTTCGGCGCCCATTTCTTTCGGTGCGCAGGTGCTCGATGCCACGTCCAGCAGCGAGTGGTACCAGATGTCGCGATGACGGTTCCACTCGATGTCGCCACCGGTGCGTTTGCACACGATGACCTTCTGTACGCTCGCCGTTTCCGGGTTGGTCAGCGCACGGTCGACGTTGGCTTTCATCGCGGTCTTCTTGCCGCCACGCAGCCCTTCGTCAGCGGTAATCACCACTTTCGATTTGCAGTCGATGATGCGACCGGCCAGTGCTTCCGGAGAGAAACCACCGAACACCACGGAGTGAATCGCACCGATGCGCGCGCAGGCCAGCATGGCAACCACGGCTTCCGGGATCATCGGCATATAGATGGTGACGACGTCGCCGCGATGGACATCCTGCCCGCGCAGCGCGTTGGCGAACTTGCAGACTTCTTCGTGCAGTTCGCGATAGGTAATGTTGCGGCTCTCGGAAGGATCGTCGCCTTCCCAGATGATCGCGATCGAATCGCCGCGCTCGGCCAGATGGCGGTCGAGGCAGTTGTAGGAAACGTTCAGGGTGCCGTCGGCGAACCACTTGATGTCGACGCGGTGGTCGTCGAACGAGGTCTGTTTGACGGTGGTGAATGGCTTGATCCAGTCAAGGCGCTGGGCTTGTTCGCGCCAGAAGCCATCGGGATTGACCACCGACTGCTGGTACATCGCCTTGTAGGTCGCCTCGTCAGTCAGCGTGTTGGCTGCCACTTCAGGGCGGACGGGGTACAGGGAAGCCGCACTCATCTTTCTTACCTCGGTGGAAATGTTGTTGTTTTATGACCCTGTTGTATCCGCCGATGGCTGTAAAGGCCATTCGACGATGGTCTTACCGACTCCGAGCATAGCGCCGAAAGCAGGTCCAGTGCCCGATTCCAGGCAAATCTTCATGTCCCGGCTACGACTGAAGAACCCATCGAACGCCTGGCCGCAACCCGACAACGACGATTGTTGCCGTTTCGCTCAATAGACTTTATCAAAATGGTTTCTATATGAATTCAGAACAGGGGCATAGAATCCGTTCCGCCAACACGGCAAATGATTGATAAACAACAGCCCCCCACACTGGACTGTCAATCAACTAAACCTACCCGGTCATGATTCGCTTCACGCAGAGCCCCAAAAAGGTTTTGTGCACCCTGTCGACCGCAGTTCTTGCGACGCAGTGTGAATGAAGCAACTTAGAGGAAATGAGTAATGAAAGCTGCACTGGTTGTAATGGCTCTTTGTGGTTTCAGCGCCATGGCAATGGCAGAAGAATCCGGCGCGAAAGTGGCCGCTCAGCAACAGCGTGTCGAGGAGTACACCTATTCCACTAAACTGGATATCGCGAAAGTCATTTCGGTGGACGAAGTGCCTAACGTCTGCCAGGTCGTCCCGCAGCACATGACTTACGAAGACTCGCAGGGCAAACGCCACGTGCTTGAGTATCAGGTCATGGGCAACGGTTGCAGCAACGGTTGATCAGCACGCTCTGTTGATCAGTTGAGCGCGCCGCTTACTTGCAGGAGCGCGCTTGCCCGTGTATTGCGGTGCATGAGTTTATATATCCGCCAGCAGTATTACCGATTCGCGGGCAAGCGCACTTCTGAAGTCATCACCCACTATCAACTCTGGCCTATTCCATGGTGCTTCAACTTGTTGGCGACAGTTGTATGGGAAACACCCAATCGCTTGCCTAATAAGCGGCTGCTCGGGTGTGCCGCATAGAGCTGCTCAAGTACTGCCTTCTCGAATCGCCCGACAATATCTTCCAGCCCGCCTTCCAGAGAGAAGTCGCCCAAGGGTGGGCGCACGCCGTAATCCGGCAGGCGAATATGTTCGGCTTTCACCCATTTGCCGTCGCACAGCGAAACAGCCTGGAACAATACGTTTTCCAGCTGCCGTACATTGCCGGGCCAATCGTATTGGCTGAGGCGTTCCATTGCCGCTGGCGCCAACCGGGGCAAAGTGCAGCCGATCTGTCGGCTGGCCTGATCAAGAAAGTGCTCAACCAGCGGCGCGAGGCCGTCCAGGCAGTCGCGCAGGGGCGGAATGTGCAGCGATAGCACGTTGAGCCGGTGGTAGAGGTCCTGGCGGAATTCACCCCGGGCGCAAAGTTCGGAAAGATCCACCTGCGTCGCGCAGATGATGCGCACGTCCAGGTAAACCTCTTCGTCGCTGCCTACCCGTCGAAAGCAGCCTTCCTGCAAATAACGCAGCAGTTTCGCCTGCAACCGCGCACTCATTTCCGCAACGCCGTCGAGAAACAACGTGCCGCCCGAGGTCAGCTCCAGCAGCCCCAACTTGCCTTCGGCGCGGGCACCTTCGAACGCGCCGGGGCCGTAGCCGAACAGCTCGGTCTCGGCCATGGATTCGGAGAACCCCGCGCAGTTGAGCGCCATCATCGGCGACTGGCCGCGCGGGCTGGCCAGATGACAGGCCCGCGCCAGCAGTTCTTTACCCGTTCCGGTTTCGCCTTCGATCAGCAACGGCGCATCCAGCGGCGCCATGCGCCGGGCCTCCCGGACCACCGCCGCCATCACTTTTGAGCTTTGAAAGATGCTGTCGAAGCCGCGCAGCTCTTGCTTGCGCACGTTATAGATGTGCTCGCCGACCCGGTCGGCGCGGTGCAGCGTCAGCACCGCGCCGGCCATGGCTTCGCTGTCTTCGTGCTCGGATTGCAGGGGCGCGATGTCAGCCAGAAAGATGTCGCCTTTGACCTTCACGCGCAGACCGTTGATGCGCGAGCGATTGGCACGCACCAGTTGCGGCAGGTCGAAATCCTCGGCGTAACGGGACAGCGGAATGCCCGGCACTTCATCGACCCGCACGCCCAGCAACTGCGCGGCGGCGCGGTTGGCCGCAACGATGGAGCCGCCCATGTCGATGGAGAGCACGGGGAATTCAAGTGCGCCAAGCAAAGCGTTTAGCTCCATGTGCCGACGCTCGCTGGGCATTAATCCCACACGCTTGACGCCAAATACCCCGGCGACGGTCTCGAATTTCGGCACCAGCGCTTGGAACTGCAGATTGATCAGGTTTGGGCAGCGCAGATAGACGGCGTCGCCATGCTCACCGCCGACTTCTCCGCCGGAGACGTTGACGCCGTAGGCCACCAGTAGCTCGAGGATGTCGCGCAGGATACCGACGCGGTTCTGGCAATGGACTTTGATACGCATGGAGGGCTCGCGGGGTGGCATCGATTTCGGGTTGGCCCGAGTTTATCGTCAAGAATACGTTACAGCGCAAGGGCCAGACGAGACAGCACGGCGAATGTATTCAGGCGAACCCGATCAACCGTCACGATTTCTTTACGAATTATCGGACAGGGCTCAGCAACTCGGGCTGGAGCCTTGCAGTTGAGAGTCGCCAAATCAGCTATCAATAGCCCCATCAGTTTTACCCTCAATCGCATTGCTCCATATAAGAACAAACCATCAGGAGAGCCCCATGAGTACGCAGTACGTCGCCCGCGAGCCGGACGCCACCGGATTCATTGATTACTCGGAAGCCGAGCACAGAATCTGGAACACCCTCATCACCCGCCAGCTCAAGGTGATCGAAGGTCGTGCGTGTCAGGAGTATCTGGATGGCATCGAGCAGCTCGCCCTGCCCCACGACCGTATTCCGCAGCTGGGCGAAATCAACCGCGTGCTGGGCGCGACCACGGGGTGGCAAGTCGAGCGCGTGCCGGCGCTGATCCCCTTTCAAACCTTCTTCGAGTTGCTGGCGAGCAAGCGATTTCCGGTCGCCACATTCATTCGCAGCGAAGAAGAGCTCGACTACCTGCGAGAGCCCGACATCTTTCACGAGGTTTTCGGACACTGCCCCTTACTGACCAACCCCTGGTTTGCAGAATTTACCCACACCTACGGCAAGCTCGGTCTGGCAGCCAGCAAAGAGCAGCGCGTGTATCTTGCCCGCCTCTACTGGATGACCATCGAGTTCGGCCTGGTCGACACGCCCCAGGGGCGCAAGATCTACGGCGGCGGCATCCTCTCCTCGCCCAAGGAAACCGTTTACAGCGTGTCAACAACCCCTGAACATCAGCCTTTCGACCCGATTGAGGCCATGCGCACGCCCTACCGCATCGACATTCTGCAGCCGGTGTATTTTGTGCTGCCGGACCTCAAGCGCCTTTTCGACCTAGCCCATGAAGACATCATGGGCATGGCCCGCACGGCGGCTGAACTGGGGCTGCACGCGCCGAAATTTCCACCGAAAAATAAAGCCGCTTAAAACAAAAGCCGCCCCAAAAAAAGCAGCCCGAACCCGATCAAGGAATCTTTCAATGACCGCTCTCAACCAATCCCAATGCGAAGCCTGCCGCGCCGACGCCCCACAAGTCAGCGACGCCGAGCTGCCGGATTTGCTCAAGCAGATCCCGGACTGGAACATCGAAGTGCGTGACGGCGTCATGCAGCTGGAAAAAGTCTTTCTGTTCAAGAATTTCAAATTTGCGCTGGCGTTTACCAACGCGGTCGGCGAAATTGCCGAGGCCGAAGGTCACCACCCGGGTCTGCTGACCGAATGGGGGAAAGTGACCGTGACCTGGTGGAGCCATTCCATCAAGGGGCTGCACCGCAACGATTTCATCATGGCCTCCCGCACAGACGAGGTGGCCAAAAGCGCCGAGGGCCGTAAGTAAATGCATTTTTCACAGATCCAGCGCGTACCGGACGATCCCATCCTGGGCCTGATTCAGGCCTACGCCAAAGACCCGAATCCGAACAAGTTCGACCTGGGCGTGGGCGTCTATAAAGATGCGCAGGGCCTGACCACCATTCCCCGCGCGGTGAAAATCGCCGAGCAACGGCTGGTCGATTCCCAGCCCACCAAGAGCTACATCGGTGGCCATGGCGAACCGCGTTTCGGCACGCTGATCTGTGAGCTGGTCATGGGCGCCGATTCACCGCTGATCGCCAGCAAACGCGTCGGCGCTACCCAGACCCCTGGCGGCACGGGCGCGCTGCGGTTGAGCGCCGACTTCATTGCCAACTGCCTGCCGGGCAAAGGCATCTGGCTGAGCGATCCGACCTGGCCGATTCACGAAACCATCTACGCCGCTGCAGGCCTGAAGGTCAGTCACTACCCCTACGTGGGCAGCGACAACACGCTCAACGTGCAGGCCATGCTGGCGGCGTTGAAGACCATTCCGGAAGGCGACGTTGTCCTACTGCATGCGTGCTGTCACAACCCGACCGGGTTCGACCTGTCCCGTGATGACTGGTACGCGGTGCTGGAAATCGTCAAGCAACGCAACCTGCTGCCGCTGATCGACTTCGCGTACCAGGGTTTTGGCGACGGTCTTGAAGAAGACGCCTGGGCGGTTCGTCTGTTTGCCGGCGAACTGCCTGAGCTGCTGATCACCAGTTCGTGCTCGAAAAACTTCGGCCTGTACCGCGAGCGCACCGGCGCCTTGCTGGTCTGCGCTGACACCCCCGAGAAGCTGATGGATGTGCGCAGTCAGCTGTCGGCGACCGCCCGTAATCTGTGGTCGAACCCGCCGGATCATGGTGCCGCCGTGGTGGCCGAGATCCTGGGCGATCCTGAGTTGAAAGCCCTGTGGGCTGAAGAAGTGGAAGAGATGCGCAGCCGAATTGCGCAGTTGCGCGTCGGGCTGGTGGAGGCGCTTACACCGCTGGGCCTGGGTGAGCGTTTCGCCCACATCGCCGTGCAGCGCGGCATGTTTTCCTACACCGGCATGAACGACGATCAGGTGGCGCGTCTGCGCAACGAGCACAGCGTGTACATGGTGGCGGCGGGCCGAGCCAACGTTGCGGGGATTGATGCCACGCGGCTGGATGAACTGGCAGCGGCGTTTGCAGCGGTTTGCAAAGACTGAGGCGATCACCGATTCAACGCTTTTTCGCGGGCCGCGCGGATGTTGCAGGAACCCATCCTCACTACATGACCGGCGGCCCGCATTTAAAAGTCTGATTGTCATTTGTACTGCTGTATCCTCCCTGAGCGTTCTAGGACGCGCTGTTCAATTCAGCCGCAACACACTTGTGAGGAGCGACGATATGCATGAAATCCCGAACTTCCCCTTCCCAAGCCAAACCCAGCAAAGCGCAGCAGCCCGCCAGGAACTCGGTCAGCCGATCGAGATGAAAGCCAGCGGTAAACGCAACGAGAGCAGCAAAGCCCAAAGCCCGCGCTGAAGGCTAATTGTCCAGCCCCTATGGAAGAGCGTCTTCAAGGTGTATTTCCATAAGGGCTGAATCATTCGCGACAAGCTTCACCTCTGCTCCACTCCGATCCAGATCCACCCATCCGCCACTCCCATGAACCGCCGTGCCTCGTTATCATGTGCCCTCGCGCGGATTCAAGCGTCTACGCTTCAACCCGATTGCCCCCTCGCTATTCTTTTTCCGTCGTAACCGTGGATCTATGCCCATGCCAGACGCTTCGAGCGCTGCCCCTCAACGTCCTATGGCTGTCACGCTGCAGGTTGTTTCCATCGTGCTGTTCACCTTCATCGGCTACCTGAACATCGGTATCCCGCTGGCCGTATTGCCCGGTTATGTGCACACCGACCTTGGCTTCGGCGCGGTCGCCGCAGGACTGGTGATCAGCGTGCAATACCTCGCAACCCTGCTCAGCCGCCCCTACGCCGGGCGCATCATCGACACCCGGGGCCCGAAGAAAGCGGTGATCATCGGCCTGTTCGGCTGCGGGTTGAGCGGCGTGTTCATGCTCCTCGCCGACTGGCTCGACGCCTGGCCGATGGTGAGCCTGATCAGCTTGTTCGTGGGCCGGTTGGTGCTCGGCAGCGCAGAGAGCCTGGTTGGCTCAGGCTCGATCGGCTGGGGCATCGGCCGCGTTGGCGCCGCCAATACGGCCAAAGTGATTTCATGGAACGGCATCGCCAGTTATGGCGCACTGGCCATCGGCGCGCCGGTGGGTGTGTTGCTGGTCAACGCGCTGGGGCTGTGGAGCATGGGCGTCAGCATCATGCTGCTGGCAGCGCTGGGTATTTCCCTGGCCTGGAAGAAAACCCCGGCGCCGCTGGTGCATGGGGAGCGTTTGCCCTTCCTTCACGTGCTCGGCCGCGTGCTGCCCCACGGCACCGGGCTGGCGCTGGGTTCGATCGGCTTCGGCACCATCGCGACCTTCATCACCCTGTATTACGCCAGCCACACCTGGCCGAATGCGGTGTTGTGCCTGAGCCTGTTCGGCGCCTGCTTCATCGGCGCCCGCCTGCTGTTCGGCAACCTGATCAACCGCATCGGCGGCTTCCGCGTGGCGATTGCCTGCCTGTCAGTGGAGACGTTGGGATTGTTGCTGCTGTGGCTGGCGCCCAACCCGAATCTGGCGCTGGCCGGTGCGGCGCTGACTGGCTTCGGCTTCTCGCTGGTGTTCCCGGCGCTCGGCGTCGAAGCAGTCAATCTGGTGCCGCCCGCCAGTCGCGGTGCGGCAGTCGGGGCTTATTCGCTGTTCATCGACCTGTCGCTGGGGATTACCGGGCCGGTGGCGGGCGCCGTGGCGGCAGGTTTCGGCTTTGCGTCGATCTTCCTGTTCGCCGCGCTGGCTTCGCTGAGCGGGCTGGGGCTGAGTGTGTATCTGTACAAACACGCGAACAAGACTCGGGAAAAGCCGGTCGCCAGCTGATCCCGTCAACGCTGTTTAAAAATCGACCTTGCCCCGCCCTGCCTTGATCGACCCGCGCTTGGTCTTCGACTCCAGCCGACGGGTCTTCGAGCCCAGGGTCGGCTTGGTCGGCCGACGCTTCTTCTCGACCTTCCCCGCACTGATGATCAGCTCACTCAAACGCTCCAGCGCATCGGCCCGGTTCTGTTCCTGCGTCCGGTATTGCTGCGCCTTGATGACCAGCACGCCGTCGCTGGTGATGCGGCTGTCACGCAGCGCCAGCAGGCGTTCCTTGTAGAACGGCGGCAGCGACGAGGCGTTGATGTCGAAGCGCAGGTGCATGGCGCTGGACACCTTGTTGACGTTCTGACCACCCGCACCCTGGGCACGGATGGCGGTCAGCTCGACGTCGCTGTCCGGCAGATGGATGTTGTTGGAAATGATCAGCATGGCAATCTGTGTCCTGGTTCGAAGCCGCCGCGACGTCACCGGCGGCTCTCGCCTTATTTGATGATCGACGTCCGCTGGGCCATTGACTCGCTACTGGCCCGACGCTTGTTCTTGATCAGGTAGAACACCCACATCGCCGCCAGCCAGACCGGGATCGCGTAGACCGAAATCCGGATGCCGGGAATCATCAGCATGATCCCGAGAATCAGCACCACAAACGCGAGACAGACGTAGTTGCCGTACGGGTACCACAGCGCCTTGAATAGCGGCTGCTGGCCGACCCGGGTCAGGTGCTGGCGGAACTTGAGGTGGGAGTAGCTGATCATCGCCCAGTTGATCACCAGCGTGGCGACCACCAGCGACATCAGCAGCTCAAGGGCATTTTGCGGCATCAGGTAGTTGAGCAGCACGGCAATCAGCGTCACCGCCGCCGACACCAGAATCGCCCGCACCGGAACACCCCGGCCATCGACCCGCGCCAGTGACTGCGGCGCATCGCCCTGTTCGGCCATGCCAAACAGCATGCGCGCGTTGCAATAGGTGCCGCTGTTGTAGACCGACAACGCCGCCGTCAGTACGACGAAGTTGAGTATGTGCGCCGCCGTTGTGCTGCCCAGCATCGAGAACACATGCACGAACGGGCTGCCGCTGTAGGCATCGCCGGACGCATTGAGGTCGATCAGCAAAGCGTCCCATGGCGTCAGCGACAGCAGCACCACCAGCGAGCCGATGTAGAAAATCAGAATCCGATAAATGACCTGATTGATCGCCTTGGGAATGATGGTTCGCGGCTGATCCGCCTCCGCAGCGGTGAAGCCGAGCATTTCCAGGCCACCGAACGAGAACATAATGAACGCCAGCGCCATGACCAGCCCGCTCACACCATGGGGGAAGAAGCCGCCCCGATCCCACAGGTTGCTGACCGACGCTTGCGGGCCACCCTCGCCGCTCACCAGCAGATAACTGCCCAGGGCAATCATCCCCAGAATCGCCACGACCTTGATGATCGCGAACCAGAATTCAGCCTCGCCAAAGACTTTTACGTTGGCCAGGTTGATGACGTTGATCATTACGAAGAACACCGCGGCCGAGGCCCACGCCGGGACTTCCGGCCACCAGTACTGGATGTACTTGCCAACAGCGGTCAGCTCTGACATGCCCACCAGAATGTACAGGACCCAGCAGTTCCAGCCCGACAGGAAACCGGCAAAGCCGCCCCAGTATCTGTGGGCGAAATGGCTGAACGACCCGGCCACCGGCTCTTCGACGATCATTTCGCCGAGCTGGCGCATGATCATGAAGGCGATGAAGCCGCAGACGGCGTAGCCAAGGATCATCGACGGGCCAGCGGACTTCAGCACCCCTGCCGAGCCCAGGAACAGACCCGTGCCGATCGCGCCACCGAGGGCGATCAGTTGGATGTGACGGTTCTTCAGACCACGCTTCAAGTCACCCGAATGGGACATGTTTTCACTCATTGGCAAACCACCTTGGCGCGCTTGTCTGTGACGGAATCGAACCCGACGCGCTCATGACGCGGCGGAGGGAAACGGAGTGGGTAACCCCGAGGGATTGGCGTCCATACGCCGGTGGATCACAGAAAAAACGGGCGCGCATTGTACACCGCTCACACCGGATTGCGCGGAAGAGTAGGACCGGCTTTAGCCGGGAATCTTTTATTGACTGGGCTCTCAATCACTCTGCCGACACAATTCTGTCGCAAAAATAATTCCCCGAAATCGAAAGCTCCCTAACGTTGTTTTCGCAGGAAGTTTCGATAATTCCGGCGAAATGCCAGCATTTATCTCCCATTTTTTATTTTGCAACACTCCGGTTATTGCACTAGTTTTTTCAGTGCTTGCTGGCCACGAAGGTCAGTGTGCTTCCATGACGAGGACCCGGGGCTCAGCCCTCTCGTCCTCGCTGCATTCGGCAAGTACGTCATTCTCAGGAGATTCACCTATGCAAACAGTTGAACTGGCTCTGGAAGAAGAACTGCAATTGGACGATTGGTTTGAAGCACCGACTCATGATGCCGCTGTGGAAATGATGCAGGCTGACGCCGTCGTGCCGTTTGGCACCGCGATGTGGCCGTTCTAAAACAGCTGAAGGGCGAACGTGGCTAACGCGTTCGCCCTCTTGTTTTAAGCATTCGGAGCGGAGCGCACTATGGATAACAGCAGCGCAATCGAACATTTCCTGTATTACCTGCAACGCCACCCCGCCATCGCCGGCATGAACACTCCCCAAGTACTACTGGCCCATACCCCGGAATACCGCAGCATCGTCAATGGCATCATCGAAAGCGCTACGGCGTGGGATTTCTTCCGGTTCAGCACTATGCCGCTGGACACGTCTCCTATCAGCGAACTGACAGAAGCCATCACCGATTCCGATCTCTTCGTCCTGTTCTACGATTCCTCAACGCTGCCCAATCCTCGCGCGGAGGGGCCACCGTTCATACGCCAGTTGCAGGAAGTGATGTCGGCCCAATGGAAGAAATCCCTGCTGTTCAAAGATTACGGCGACTATTTCTACGACGCTTTCAGCGTTGAACCCGAGCGCATCGCGCAGCTGAATGCGGCACTGATCGACACCATGAACCAAGGCGAGACCCTCAGCTTCAGCGACGATCACGGTTCATACTTTGAGGCCCCGCTGCGCGAGCTGAAGAAATGGACCAACATCAACGGCGTCGGCAACTACGACCTGGCCCCCGGTGAGATTGCCACCCACAGCGAATCCATCAACGGTCATGTGCGGTTTCTCGGCACGTTTCTCAGCACCATCCCTTTCGCGCGCAAATACGGAATCATCGAATCGCCGCTGGAATTGTGGATCGAGAACTCCGTGGTGACCCGCATCGCTACTGAGGTACCGGGGCTGGAGCACGACTTCAATAAGTACCTGGACGCCAATCCCTCGAACCGTCGCATCGAGGAACTGGGGATCGGCACCAACGAAGGCGTCAGTCAGCTGTACGCGCGCAACGCAGGGTTCGAAGAGCGCCACTGCGGGCTGCACCTGGGCCTGGGTGGCGGCGCCAAGGGCAGCCATCACATGGACCTGATCTTCAACAGCGGATCGCTGGCCGTGGACAAGCGCGTGGTGTTCGACGGGACCGCCTACGTCGTCTGACTCCCAAGCGGGCATAAAAAAACGCCAGTCTCTCGACTGGCGTTTTTCGTAGTGCAGACCGCTGTCAGTGTTTCACAACGGCATTACTCAGGCTTGCGGCGACCGAAGCCCGGACGCTGACCGGAGCCGCTTGGCGGGCCGCGGCGTTTGCCGGACGGGGTCTTGTCGTCCACCAGACCGATGCCGGGGCGCGAAGGCTTCGGCTTGGCAGGACGCTTGTTCATGTCGCTCGGACGTTCCGCCACCGGCGTGCCACGACCGTTTTCGCTGCGGGCGCTGTCGCCACGTGGATTGCCGCCACGGGCAGTGTCGCCACGACCACCGATGGCCGGACGCGGCGTGCGCGCCGGACTACCGTTTTCCGCAGGCTTGCGCGCCGGGCGCTCGCCATCCGCCAGACGTGGCTCACGGGCCGGACGGTCCGAAGACACTGCATCTTTGGCCGGACGAACCTGACGCACGCGCTCGCCCTTGCCCAACGGACGGGACGACTGGCGCTGCAAACGCTCCAGTTTGTCTTTGGTCTTGGCGGTCATCTGCGGCATCGCGACCGGCGTCAGGCCGACCTCGGCGCTGAGGATGTCCACTTCCTGCTGACTCATTTCGCGCCAGCGACCCATCGGCAGATCGGAATTGAGGAACACCGGACCGAAACGCACGCGCTTCAGGCGGCTGACCACCAACCCCTGGGATTCCCACAACCGGCGAACTTCACGGTTGCGGCCTTCCATGACCACGCAGTGGTACCAGTGGTTGAAGCCTTCGCCACCCGGCGCCTGCTGAATGTCGGTGAAACGCGCCGGGCCGTCTTCCAGCACCACGCCAGCCTTCAGGCGCGCCAGCATGTCGTCGTCAACTTCGCCACGGACGCGCACGGCGTACTCGCGGTCCATTTCGAACGAGGGGTGCATCAGGCGGTTGGCCAGTTCACCGTCGGTGGTGAACATCAGCAGGCCGGTGGTGTTGATGTCCAGACGACCGATGTTGATCCAGCGGCCTTCTTTCGGGCGCGGCAGGCGATCAAACACGGTCGGACGGCCTTCAGGGTCGTCACGGGTGCAGATTTCACCGTCTGGCTTGTTGTACATGACGACGCGGCGAACGGTCTCGGCGGCTTCTTCGCGGCGGATCACGCGACCGTCGACCGTGATGGCGTCGTGCAGGTCGACGCGCTGACCGAGCGTGGCCTGAACGCCGTTGACCTTGATGCGGCCTTCGCCGATCCAGGCTTCAACGTCGCGACGGGAACCGACGCCAATGCGCGCCAGAACCTTCTGCAGTTTTTCGCCTGCTGGGCCGATCTCTTTGTCTTGCTTGTCTTGTTCACTCATCTGGGCACCTCCCGGTGTGTCGAATCAGGGCATGCGCGAGTGGGCATGGCCTGTGGCCCGGCTCTCTGGACGAGAGCGGCTCCGGATCAGAACAACTCTGAAGCGGAACGGGCAGAAAACTGAAATCCCTGGCGCGTGTGGATCGCCAAAAGGTCGCGAATCATACGCGCCTGACGCGCGTTGCGCACCAGAGACTAGATGAAAAATTCAGGCTCACTTCTTTTTCCGCCGACTGGCACCCTTGAGTTTGATCAGCCGCAGAGCCGACTCGGCGAGCACCGAGCGCTTTTCGTCCTTCTCCATCTTCTTCCAGGACTTGATTTCGCGCTTGCTGCGACCGCAGCCGAGGCAGATCTCTTCGTCGAACTTGCAGAGGCTGATGCAGGGATTCTTGGTGCTCATGGGTTCGCCTGAGTGAGGAATTGGGCGCTGCGGACATTTCCGCCACAGCCATCGTCACCGCGGATCTTCATCGTCTTGCGGCGGTTCTTCCAATTCAGACTCTTTATCGGCCTCATCGAGCAATAAATCGTCAAAGTCGATTTTCAGGCCCTGCTCCATGGTGTCCAGCTCGGCCAGCAGGCTGCGGAAACTGGTCTCATCCCGGGGCGCTTCGGGCTCGGCGTCAGCATCGAGCGACAGACTGGCGTCGGCCAACGCCTGCAAATGCGCGGGCACCGGCGCGTCGTCGAATTCCAGCACCGGCTCGGTTTCCATCTCGCGCAGGTCGGCCAGCGGTGGCAGTTCGTCGAGGTTTTTCAGGTTGAAGTGATCAAGAAAAGCTTTGGTGGTGGCGAACATCGCCGGCTTGCCGGGCACGTCACGGTAGCCGACGATCCTGATCCACTCGCGCTCCATCAAGGTCTTGACGATATTGGTATTGACCGCGACGCCACGCACGTCCTCGATCTCGCCACGGGTGATCGGCTGGCGGTACGCGATCAGCGCCATGGTTTCCAGCAGGGCCCGCGAATAACGCTGGGGCCGCTCTTCCCACAAGCGCCCGACCCACGGCGCGAACTTCTCGCGGATCTGCAAGCGATAGCCGGTGGCAACTTCTTTGAGCTCAAAGGCGCGGTTATCGCAGGATTTGGCCAGCAGCGTCAGGGCCTTCTTGAAGACCGGAGGTTCGGGCCGCTCGCCCTCTTCGAACAGCTCGTAGAGGCGCTCCAGGGACTGCGGTTTTCCGGAGGCAAGCAGAAACGCTTCGAGCAACGGCGCCAGATCGCGGGGTTCATTCAGGTTCATTGATCAGCTCTTGCTCTTTATTCGGCTCGCGCCCGCACATGAATAACGGCGAAGGCTTCGTTTTGCACCAGCTCCACCAATTGCTCCTTGACCAGTTCCAGCACGGCCATGAACGTCACCACCACGCCCAGCCGCCCTTCTTCGGCCGTGAACAGCTCGGCGAAGGGTACGAAACCCGCGCCTTTCAAGCGCTCCAGCACGTCACTCATGCGCTCGCGGGTGGACAGCGCCTCGCGGCTGACCTGATGGCTTTCGAACATGTCGCCACGGCGCAGCACGTCGGCCATCGACATCAACAGCTCTTCGAGGGCGACATCCGGCAGTAACTTGCGCACCCGCGCTTCGGGCGCCTCAAGCCTGGGTATAAAGACATCACGGCCCACGCGAGACAGCTGGTCGATGCCTTCAGCTGCCGCCTTGAACCGCTCGTATTGCTGCAAGCGGCGAATCAGCTCGGCGCGAGGGTCACCCTCTTCTTCCTCGGCCATTTCCGAGCGCGGCAGCAACATACGCGATTTGATCTCGGCAAGCATGGCCGCCATGACCAGATACTCGGCGGCGAGCTCCAGGCGCACGGTTTTCATCAGCTCGACGTAACCCATGTACTGACGGGTGATTTCCGCCACAGGGATGTCGAGGATGTTGATGTTCTGCTTGCGAATCAGGTAAAGCAGCAGGTCCAGCGGGCCTTCGAAGGCTTCGAGGAACACTTCCAGCGCATCCGGCGGGATGTACAGATCGACCGGCATCTGCGTGACGGCCTGACCGTAGACCATGGCAAACGGCAGCTCTTGCTGAGCGCCGGCCTGCGGGTCGATGTGAGCGTCGGTCTGAACATCCAGCGTTTGCGCCTGGGTCACTCGACTTCGACCCCGAACGGCGTCGGATCGCCGCAACCCACGCGCACCACTTGGGGCTCGCCATCGGTCAGGTTGACCACGGTGGACGCCGAAATGCCGCCCTCGCCTGCGTCGATGATCAGGTCGACCTGATGCTCGAGGATCCCGCGCATCTCGTAAGGGTCACTCATCGGAATGGCCTCGCCGGGCAGGATCAGGCTGACGCTCATCAGCGGCTCGCCCAGTTCCTGCAACAGCGCCTGCGCAATGGGATGACCCGGCACGCGCAACCCAATGGTCCGCCGCTTGGGGTGCAGGACCAGACGCGGCACGTCACGGGTGGCGCCGAGGATGAAGGTGTACGGCCCCGGCGTGTGCGCCTTGAGCACGCGAAACGCCGCGGTGTCGACCTTGGCGAACAACCCGAGCTGGGACAGGTCGCTGCACATCAGCGTGAAGTTGTGTTTGTCATCGAGTTGACGCAAGCGACGGATGCGCTCGACGGCGGTCTTGTCGCCCATCTGGCAACCCAACGCGTAGGACGAATCGGTGGGATACACCACCAGACCGCCCGCCCGGATGATTTCCACGGCCTGCTTGATCAGGCGCGCTTGCGGATTCTCCGGATGGACCTGGAAAAATTGACTCACGGTAATTTCCTGTTCAGACGGCAGTAGGCTGGTCATGTTTGAACCGACACCAAAGGGGGGGCAGGTCTTCGGGCAATGGGCGATAAACGCCGATTTCAGACCATGCGCCTGGGGCATGAAAATCACTGCCGGCACTGACCAGCAGACCGAACTCACGGGCCAGAATCGCCAGACTGCCGACCTGATCGGCAGGCTGCAGGCCGTTGACCACTTCTATTGCGTGGCCGCCGGCCTGGATGAAGTCAGCGACCAGCTTGCGACGCTTGCTGCGGGTGAAATCGTAATGCGAAGGGTGCGCAAGGCTGATCCAGGCCCCGGCGGCGCGCAGGGTCGCCACCGTTTCCTCAAGGGTCGGCCAGTGTTGCTTGACGTCGCCCAGTTTGCCCGCACCGAGCCATTTGCGGAACGCTTCGGCGCGGTCTTTGACGAACCCCTGATTAACCAGAAAGTCGGCAAAATGCGGTCGGGCCGGCGCATTGCCGCTGTCGCCCAGTGCCTGCTGGACCGCGCGCGCACCTTCGAGCGCGCCGGGCATACCTTTCATCGCCAACTTGCGGCTTATTTCTTCGGCCCGCAACCAGCGTCCGGTGTGCAATTGCTCGATGGCTTCACGCAATTGCGGGGCATCCACATCGAATGCATAGCCCAGCACATGAATGGTGGCACCGCCCCAGGTGCAGGACAGTTCGATGCCATCGATCAGCTGCATACCCAGCGCAACCGCCGCAGTACGGGCTTCAGCTAGGCCTTCGAGGGTGTCGTGATCGGTCAGCGCGAGGACTTTCACGCCGTGCTCATGGGCACGCGCGACGAGTACCGCGGGCGCAAGGGCGCCATCGGAAGCGGTACTGTGGCAGTGCAGATCGACGTTCATAGGGGCGCTTTCGCAGTCATTGATGTTTGTTATTATGCCGTCACATCCAGCTTCTGGCTCTTACTGTGAAACAATTCATCGACTTCATCCCGCTCATCCTGTTCTTCATCGTTTACAAAATCAGCCCGCAAGCCGTCGATGTCCTTGGCCACAGCTTCATGGTAGGCGGGATTTACAGCGCCACCGCGATGCTGATCGCCAGTTCCCTCGTGGTCTACGGCATCCTTTATTTCCGGCAGGGCAAACTGGAAAAGAGTCAGTGGCTGACGCTGATTGCCTGTCTGGTCTTCGGTAGCCTGACCCTGGCTTTCCACAGCGAAACCTTCCTGAAGTGGAAAGCCCCGGTGGTCAACTGGGTCTTCGCGCTGATCTTTGCCGGCAGCCACTTCATTGGTGACCGCCTGTTGATTCAACGCATCATGGGCCACGCGCTGACCCTGCCGCAGGCGGTCTGGACCAAGCTGAATATTGCCTGGATCGTGTTCTTCCTGTTCTGCGGCGCGGCCAATCTCTATGTGGCCTTTACCTATCAAGAATTCTGGGTCGACTTCAAGGTGTTCGGCAGCCTGGGCATGACCCTGCTGTTCCTGGTGGGCCAAGGCATCTACCTGGCTCGCCACATCCATGACGCCGACCCGTCCACCCAGCCTTCAAACAAGAAAAGAGAGGACTGACATGCTCTACGCAATCGTGGCAACCGACGTCGCCAACTCGCTGGAAAAACGCCTGGCCGCGCGCCCTGCGCACCTTGATCGCCTGAACGCAATGAAGGCCGAAGGCCGCATCGTTCTCGCCGGCCCGATGCCTGCAGTGGACAGCATCGACCCGGGCACTGCAGGTTTTACCGGCAGCCTGATCGTCGCGGAATTCGAGTCCCTCAAGGACGCCCAGGCCTGGGCTGATGCCGATCCGTACGTTGCAGCCGGTGTCTACGCCGGCGTGGTCGTCAAACCGTTCAAGCAAGTCCTGCCCTGATAGGCCTGACCAGCGCCCGGCTCCGTACATGAGCCGGACCGCCTTCAACCCGCTTTACATTGCTCACCCTTCGCACTGGCCTGCCGATAAGTTGCTAGAACCAAGAGCTTTGACTGCGGCTCAAAGAGGCACGGGCGGTCATGCCTTTGCGGGTAATGATCGAACAACAACGGTTTGTCGCGAGGGGCCGCGCAACATAGGGTGGCCCTCCAGTGCGGTATCTTTGCCAGCGGCCGGCGTAGACGTCGTCGGCAATGGCTAAATTGAGTGAGTCATGAGCGAGCTGTTACTTATTGATGATGACCAGGAGCTGTGTGAGCTCCTGAGCAGTTGGTTGAGTCAGGAAGGGTTCGCCGTGCGCGCCTGCCACGATGGCCAGAGCGCGCGCAAGGCGCTCGCCGAATCCGCACCCGCTGCGGTGGTGCTGGACGTGATGCTGCCCGACGGCAGCGGTCTGGAACTGCTCAAACAATTGCGCACCGATCACCCCGACCTCCCCGTGCTGATGCTGTCCGCTCGCGGCGAACCGCTGGACCGCATCCTCGGTCTGGAACTGGGTGCCGACGATTACCTGGCCAAGCCCTGCGATCCCCGTGAACTGACAGCGCGTCTGCGCGCGGTATTGCGCCGCAGCCATCCGACGGCGGTCTCGTCGCAGATCGAGCTGGGCGACCTGTGCTTCAGCCCGGCGCGCGGGGTGGTCACGATTGATGAGCAGGAATTCACCCTGACCGTGTCCGAAGCGCGTCTGCTTGAGGCCTTGCTCGGCCAGCCCGGCGAGCCGCTTGAGAAGCAGGAGCTGGCGCAACTGGCCCTGGGTCGCAAGCTGACGCTCTACGACCGCAGCCTTGATATGCACGTCAGCAACCTGCGCAAGAAGATCGGCCCCCACGCCGACGGCCGCCCGCGCATAGTGGCCCTGCGCAGCCGTGGGTATTATTACAGCCTCTGACGAGGGAGTTGGGAGCGTAAGCCTCAAGCTGCAAGCAAGATCAAGAGCAACAGCGACAGCGACAGCGGCAGCGACAGCGACAGCGACAGCGACAGCGACAGCACAAGCAACAGCATCGGCATCGGCAGCGACGCCGGACTGCTTTTGGCTTGAAGCTTGTGGCTTGCCGCTTACAGCTGGGCGCGCACTCGGTAACCGGCCCATTACGTCAACACGCCAGCGCGCCCCCTTTACCCAAGCTTTACCCACGCCTGACCTCCCTTGACCTTGATCGCCCTAAACTGGCCTCAACCGGCACAGAGCCGAAATCGAGACAAGGAGATTCACCATGCGCAAGACTTTGATGGCTTTGATGTTCGCCGCAGCCCTCCCTACCGTTGCAATGGCCATGCCTCCGGAAGGCGGCCCGATGGGTGGCCCTGCTGGTCCAGGCTTTGATGGCCCTGGCATGCATCACCGCAAAGGTCCTCTGGAACAGCTGAACCTGACCCCGGATCAACGTCAGCAAGTCGACAGGTTGATGGGCGCTCAATGGCACGGCCGCAACGAGATCACCCAGAAGTACCTGGCCAAGCTGTCGGCTGCCGACCAGAAAGCGATGAAGGATGAACAGGAAGCTGCCCGGGCCAAAACCCAATCCGACATCCGCGCCCTGCTGACGCCGGAACAGCAGAAGACCTTCGACCAGATCCAGAAGGATGAGGCCCAGCGTCGTGCGGATCGCGCCGAGTTCGAAGCCTGGAAAGCGCAGAAAGCGCAAAAAACCCAGTAACCGGCTGCTGGCGCGGCATTACACTTCCCCTAACCCGACACGCTCCCCGGCGTGTCGGGTTTTCTATTTGACGAACCGGGTCGAGGGCAGCACGTGCGTTCATTGTTCTGGAGAATCCTGGCCAGCTTCTGGCTGGCGATCGCGTTGGTGGCGGGCCTGTCGATTCTGATGGGGCATGTGCTCAATCAGGACGCCTGGATCCTCAGTCGCCATCCCGGTCTGCACAACTTGCCGCAGAAGTGGGTCGAGCTGTACGAAGGCCAAGGCGAGAAATCTGCCCAGGACTATCTGCAAGACCTCAAGCGCAAATACCACATCGACGTCCAGGTGCTGAACGACAGCGGCGAAGCGGTGATCCCCGGCACCTTCCCGCCCCGCGCCGCGGCCTTTGAAGAGCGGCAGAATGACGACACACGCCCGCTGCCGTGGCGGCGCCTGACCACCGAATACACCAGTGAAAAAACCGGGGAAACCTACCTGCTGATTTACCGCATCCCTCATCCGGAGCTGGACGCCTGGCACCGCGACAGTCTGGTCTGGCCGCTGAGTGCATTGGGTATCGCCCTGGTGGTGCTGACGTTGTTCAGCCTGATGGTGACGTTGTCGATCACCCGCCCGTTGAGCCGTTTGCGTGGCGCGGTGCATGACCTCGGCCAAACCACGTATCAGCAGAACAGCCTGGCGCAACTGGCCAATCGTCGTGATGAATTCGGTGTGCTGGCCAATGACTTCAACCGCATGGGCGCCCGCCTGCAAAGTCAGATCAGCAGCCAGCGCCAGCTGCTGCGCGACGTTTCCCATGAGTTGCGCTCTCCTTTGGCCCGGCTGCGGATCGCCCTGGCCCTGGCCGAACGCGCCGAGCCGGTGGAGCGCAACAAGCTGTGGCCGCGCCTGACCCGTGAGTGCGACCGCCTGGAAGAGTTGATCAGTGAAATTCTGGCGCTGGCACGACTGGATGCCGACATGGGCAGCGCCACGGCGGTGGATGTGTCAGGGCTGTTGCATCATTTGCAGGCTGAGACGGAGATGGGCGGCGGCGAGCAGACGGTTTCGGTGTCGGTGGAGCCTGGTGTGCAGTTGCAGGGCTGGCCGAGCGTACTGGAACGGGCACTGGACAATCTGCTGCGCAACGCGCTGCGTTTCAACCCGGAGGGGCAACCGATCGAGTTGAGTGCGAGCACTGAGGGGGATGAGTTGCGTCTCAGCGTGCGGGATCACGGGCCCGGTGCCAATCCGGAGCATCTGGCGCAGCTGGGCGAGCCGTTCTATCGCGCGCCGAACCAGACCGCGCCGGGTTACGGGCTGGGTCTGGCGATTGCCAAACGCGCCGCCGAGAAGCACGGCGGGACGCTGGTGCTGGGCAATCATCCGCAGGGCGGATTCGTGGCCAGCATCGTCGTTCCCCGCCAGTTGACCGCTCTGCACGGTTGATTCCCCGGGAGCGGCTTCAGCGATTTCCAGTAGGACCGGCTTCAGCCGGGAAGAGGCCGGTGTAAGCACCCTCCATTTTGCAGTGTGACGCCGAACGCCTTCCCGGCTAAAGCCGGTCCTACAGATCGGGGCCGGCTATACGGTTACATCACCCCTCCCACGCACTGACAAACTCGGCCACGTCCGGCTTTGCCGGTTCGCGGGGCGGGTTTTGCGGGGTGCCCAGGTAAAGAAAACCGACGACTTCTTCGTCTGCTGTCAGCCCCAGCCCTTCGGCGACATGGCGGGAGTAGGACAAATCCCCCGAGCGCCAGACCGCGCCAATGCCCATCGCATAAGCGGCCAGGAGGATGCCATGGGCAGCGCACCCTGCGGTGATCACTTGTTCCTTTTTCGGCACTTTGAAGTGGTCAGTCAACTTGGCGATGACCACGACCACCAAGGGCGCGCGCAACGGTCCGTTTCTAGCCTTGTCCAGCGCTTTGGCCTCAACATCGCCGCCTTTGTCGATCAAGGCCTGGGCCAGCAAATCCCCCATGCGGTGACGTGCGTCGCCCTCTACGGTCAGAAAGCGATAGGGTCGCAACACGCCGTGGTCCGGCGCGCGCAGGGCGGCGCCAAAGAGGATCTCGCGTTGCTCGGCGTTTGGAGCGGGTTCGATCAAGCGGGGCACGGACACGCGATTAAGCAATACGTCGAGCGCTTCCATTAAGTCGTCTCCAGGAAAAATGACGGGCCATTGTAGTGCCCTGGGTGCAGTCTTGAACTTCAATAACGATTAACCAGGGCATTTACTTACAACACTCTCGGAAATGCCTCGGTTTACACAAACGGGCCCGCGAGTAGAATGGCCGCCCTCTCACTACCTGATCAGAGCGACTGCATGGCGTTGCCGACCCTCCGCATCATCGGTTTCATTATCGGCATCTTCCTGATTACCCTGGCCATCGCCATGGTCGTGCCGATGGTCACCCTGATGATCTTCCACCGCACCGCTGACATGCCGTCGTTTCTGTGGTCAAGCCTGATCACTTTCGTGTCCGGGCTGGCGCTGGTGGGTCAGGGCCGACCTGAACATGTGCACCTCCGCCCGCGGGACATGTACCTGCTCACGGTCAGCAGTTGGGTCATCGTCTGCGTCTTCGCGGCGCTGCCGTTTCTGCTCACGCAACACATCAGCTACACCGACTCCTTCTTCGAAAGCATGTCCGGCATCACCGCGACCGGCTCCACGGTGCTCAGCGGGCTGGACACCATGTCCCCCGGCATCCTGATCTGGCGTTCGTTGCTGCACTGGCTCGGCGGCATCGGCTTCATCGGTATGGCGGTGGCGATTCTTCCGCTGTTGCGCATCGGCGGCATGCGCCTGTTCCAGACCGAGTCGTCGGACCGTTCCGAAAAAGTCATGCCGCGTTCCCACATGGTCGCCAAGTTCATCGTCCTGGTTTACCTCGGCATCACCGTGCTGGGCACGCTGGCATTCTGGTGGGCGGGCATGAGCCTGTTCGACGCGATCAACCACGCGATGTCGGCGATTTCGACCGGCGGCTTCTCCACCTCGGATCAGTCCCTGGCGAAATGGCCGCAACCCGCCGTGCATTGGGTGGCGATCGTGGTGATGATCCTCGGCGCCCTGCCGTTCACCCTGTATGTCGCGACGCTGCGGGGCAATCGCGGGGCGCTGCTCAAGGATCAGCAGGTGCAGGGCTTCCTCGTCCTGCTGCTGGTGACGTGGCTGGTGATGGGCGCCTGGTATTGGGCGACGACCGATCTGCCGTGGTATGACGCGTTGCGCCATGTGGCGCTGAACGTGACCTCGGTGGTGACGACCACCGGCTTCGCGCTGGGGGATTACAGCCTGTGGGGCAACTTTGCCCTGATGCTGTTTTTCTATCTGGGGTTCATCGGCGGGTGTTCAGGGTCAACGGCCGGCGGCGTGAAGGTCTTCCGCTTTCAGGTCGCGTACATCCTGTTGCGCGCCAACCTGCACCAGTTGATTCACCCACGCGCGGTGATCAAGCAGAAGTACAACGGTCACCGGCTGGACGACGAGATCGTGCGCTCGATCCTGACCTTCTCGTTTTTCTTCACCTTCACCATCTGCCTGATCGCGCTGATGCTGTCGCTGCTGGGACTGGACTGGATGACGGCGCTGACCGGCGCCGCCAGCACCGTGTCGGGCGTAGGGCCAGGGCTGGGTGAAACCATCGGCCCGGCGGGCAATTTCTCGACGCTGCCGGATGCCGCCAAGTGGATTCTCTCATTGGGGATGCTGCTCGGTCGGCTGGAAATCATCACGGTGCTGGTGCTATGCATCCCGGCGTTCTGGCGGCACTAGAACACTGCGGGCCGGGCAATGTGGTTCGCGAAGCTGTGAGAAATTTCGCGGCGAGCGGCGGAGGCTGGACTAAGCTCAGCCAATACCCTGCCTCGGAGCACAGTTTTGTGGAAACAATGAAGCGTTTCGACCGATTCGCAGACTTCTATCCGTACTACCTGCAGGAACACCGCGACAGCACCTGCCGCCGTTTGCATTTCATCGGCACAAGTCTGGTTATCCTGATCCTGGCATTCGCCGTGCTCAACGCTAGCTGGACGTTGTTGTGGGTCTTGCCGCTGGCGGGCTACACCTTCGCCTGGGTCGGCCATTTCTTTTTCGAGAAAAACCGCCCGGCTACGTTCAAGCATCCGTTCTACAGCCTGCTCGGCGATTTCGTGATGTACAAGGACATGCTCAGGGGCAAAGGGCCGTTTTGATCGGCACTCCCTCGGCATCACTTATGACGCCTTGCTGCCGCCCCGATTGAGCTACAAAGCGGCTGGCGCTCAGACCGTTTCGCCCACTGGTTCCGGCGCTTGCGGGCTTTTGGCTTTGACGTGTGCATCGGCCAGCCGGAACAGCTCGATCGTGCCATCCCAATGTTCGATCAAGGCCGTGCAGGACTCCACCCAGTCGCCGCAGTTGAGGTATTCCACGCCGCCCACCTGACGGATCTCGGCGTGGTGAATATGTCCGCACACCACCCCGTCCAGCCCGCGCTTGACGCACTCATGGGCGATGGCTTCCTCGAAGTCGCTGATGAAGCTCACGGCCGTCTTGACCTTGTGCTTCAAGTACGCCGACAGCGACCAATAGCCGTAACCGTATTTGGCGCGCCAGTGGTTGAGCCAGCGATTGAGGGTCAGGGTGAATTCGTAGGCCGAATCGCCAAGGAAGGCGAGCCAGCGATGGTAGCGGGTAATGACGTCGAACTGGTCACCGTGGATCACTAGCAGCCGACGACCATCGGCGGTCAGGTGCACGGCTTCATCGACCAGCTGGATATTGCCCAGAATGAGTTTCGAGTAGCGGCGCAGGAATTCATCGTGGTTGCCGGTGACGTAGATGACTTCCGTACCACGCTTGCTCATGGTCAGCAGGCGGCGGATGACATTGGTGTGGGCCTGCGGCCAGTACATGCCGCCGCGCATCTTCCAGCCGTCGATGATGTCACCGACCAGGTACACCTTGTCGGCATGGTATTGCTTGAGAAATCCGGAGAGGTGTTCGGCCTGGCAGTCACGGGTTCCCAGGTGCACATCGGAGATCCACAAGGTCCGGACACGTTGCTTACGACTGGGTTTCACGTTCTCGGCAATGCTCATGGACCACCTCCACTTGGGTTTTCCCAAGCGTGGACGTGGTCGGTGATATGAACATGACGACGGTGTTTAGCTTTGATGACACGGCCTATCGATTAACACTTTGCGACAGCCGATGCGCATTCAGGTGTCGAGGCCGGCGTGACGATCGTTGTGCCCCAGGTCCCGGGCCGGATCAATCTGGTCGCGCACCCGCTGCTTGAGTACCTTGGCCTCGGGAAACCCGCCGTCGGCCTTGCGCTCCCAGATCTGCACGTCATCGCAGGTGATGCGGAACACACCGCCGGTGCCCGGGATCAGCGACACCTTGCCGAGGTCATCGGTGAAGGTGCTCAACAACTCCTGAGCCAGCCAGGCGGCACGCAACAGCCATTGGCATTGCGTGCAGTAGGTGATGGTGATTTCAGGCTTGGCGGACATCGATCAGCCCAACCCTGCCAGCAGATCACGGGCCGTTTGCTGGGGGCCGTCGTCAGAGCCGTCGATCACTTCCTGCAACAGCCGGCGGGCTTCGTCGAGGTTGCCTTCATCAATCAGCACCTGCGCCTCATTGATCTTGCTCAGCGGTTCTTCGTCCAGACTCAGCAAATCGAAACCGCCCTCCTCGATCATGAAGCTGTCGAGAAAAGCGTCGTCCAGCAAATCGCTGTTGCTCTGCACGACGGCTGCCGGACCCGGTTCGAACTGGACGTCCATTTCCGGCGGCGTTTCCTCTTCCGCAAAATCGCTGAGGAACTGCTCTTCCGGCATCTCGAAAACCTCAGGCAGTTGCGTCAGGTCGGACGAGAACGACGTGTCCAGTTCAGGTTCGGCCTCGGGCGCCGGCGCGGGCTTGCGGGGAGCGGGCTTGCTGTCGAACGGATCAACCAGATCCCAGTCGGCGTCCATGGAGAGATCGTCGAGGTTGAGCTGGAAATCGTCGGCAGGGTCAACCGGGTTCAGCGATGCGGCCGTATTTTCGTCCAGCTGGGCGGGCTCTGTCAGGCTGAGCTCTGGGTGGTCGTCTGATGCTTGACTGGCCGAGGCAGTTTGACTGGCCAGCACCGCGGCTGCACCCAGCGCCGCCGCAGGGGCTGCCGCCGAGGTCATGGGAGGCGAGGCGACTGGCGCGGACGGCGGTTCGGGAGCAACGGGCTCAGGCTTCAGTTTCGGATAGCGGCTGCGGATGTCCTGGAGCTTCTGCCCATCGACGCCCTGGCTCAGCAGGACTCGTTCTTCCTCGTCATACGCATCCACGTCGCCCTGCTCGCCGAGCAGTTCGAGGATGCGCAGGCGGACATCGGTACGCTCGGGCTGCTTGTCCAGCGCATCGCGCAGAATGGCCAGCGCTTCGGCGAAACGACCGTAGGCGATGTAGATGCTTGCACCATCCAGCGCGTCGGTGGCGGCACCGGCCAGGCGCTGGCCGGCAGGCGCTGCCGAGGCTGGACGCGCCGCAGTAACAGCCGGCACTTCGAAGACCGGCGTGACCGTCGCGGCAGGCCTGACCACTGGCTCGACAGGCACGGGCTCAAGAGCCAGCTGATTTTTGATCCGGTTGCGGCGCACCGACCAGGCCAGCGCAAGGAGCAGCAACACCACCAGAAGCGCCGCCAGAATCGACGTCCAGGGAAAGTCATCGTCCACGGCGGCAACCGGCACCGGCATCGGCGCTGGTGCGGGAGTGGCTATGGGAGCTGGCGTCGGAGCTGGCGCTGCAGCGGGAGTCGCAGTCGTCACCGCCCCTGCCGTCGGAGCAGCGGGCGCAGGTTTGGCCGACTGCGCCTTGAGTTCGGCGAGCTGGGTCTGCAGTTCGATGATCTGCTTGTCCTTGTCGGCCTCTTCGACGGTGGACGTTTGGACTTGCTGTTTGAGGTCGTCCAGCGTCTTGTTCAATTGCTGGTTTTCCAGTGCCGTCGCCGACAACTGATCGACCGCGTTCTGGTTCGCCGGGGTAGACGTCGAGGTGGAAGCTGCTGCCGAGGGGTTGCTGCCTGCAGCGGCGGGCGCGCTGGCGGTCTTCGGTTCAACGGCATTGTCCGGCAGCAAAAGGCTCTGACCGACCTTCAACTGGCTGCGCTCGCCATTGGGAAACGCTTGCGGATTGAGCGCCACCACACCTTTTATCAACTCGGCAGAAGAGGTCTTGCTGCCCGGCGCCTGTACCTGACGGGCAATACCCGCCAGGGTGTCGCCGGACACAACCGTGTAATGCTTGCCTTGTCGAGCCTGGGGCGGCGCGACCGGCAGACGCGACTCATCATTCTTCGCGCTGACCGCCGGCGATTGAGTACGGCTGCGCGTCGCGGCGAGTCCTGTGGGCGATGTCGGCGGGTCGAGCAACACGGTGTATTCATGCAGCTGGTCGCCGTTAGGCCGTACCAGCCTGACGAGGAAATTCAAGTAAGGCTCAGTGACTGCCTTGTGCGATTCGATGTGAACCACACTGCGGTTGCCACGGATCACCGGGGTGAAACGCAGGTCGTTGAGAAAGAACACGCGTTCAACGCCAGCCTTGGTGAAGGCCTCGGGCGGCGCGAGCCCCACGACGATTTCCTCGGGACTCAGCCCACCCGCTTCGATCAATTCAATATCGGCGTTGAAAGGTTGCCCGAGGGCGGAATGCAGGCTGATCTCGCCCAGCCCCAGCGCAGCCGCCACGGAGCTGTGCAGCAACGCGGCCGAAGCAAGACCGATGGCGAGCAAACCCGAACGAAGACCTGACTGAACGCGAAGGGGCGCATCTCCTTCGCGACGACTACCGGCCTGAAAACTCTTCCGCATGCGAACCCTTTTGAAGACGAGGCAGGCTTCCCTGCACATTCGGTACGCCCGGACACGTCATCCGGGCATCATCAGTATGGGTGCAAATAGAACAGGATGTTTCGCCCGCATCAATGTATTTGTCGCGGGCGTTCGCGCGGTTTTCAGGATTTTTCGAGATTGGCGAGGATTTTCGAATGAACGCGCATGCACATGAGCAATTCTTCTTCGTCGATGCCGGCAAACAACTCGTGGCGCAAGGCCGTGGCGATGGTTTCGATTTTCTCGATCAGCGGCCGCGCCGTGTCGCACAGAACGATCTTCTTCGCCCGACGATCTTCGAGCACTGCCTGCCGCAGAACCAGCCCCTGATTTTCCAGACTGTCCAGCAACCGGGCCAGGGTCGGCCCTTCGACGCCCACGCTCTGGGCCAGTTCACGCTGGGTCGGCGGCGTTTTGAAACGGGCCAGATGCAGTAAAACCAGCCAGCGCGCCTGGGACAATCCCAGGTCAGCCAGCCGGCGATCCAGCTCGGCACGCCAGCCACGGGACATATGGGCCAGCTGCATGCCAAAGCGGTGTTCTTCGGTTAACGGCATAGGTAACTCGATGGTTAAAGGCGATTCCTAATTAATAGGCAGCTAACCATGGAGCCCGGCATGAGGCAAGCGCCTGGACGCGGTGATTCGTCGCACAGGCCGGGATGCGGCGGGTATGCCTTTGGATTGCCTTGAACTGCTTGAACGTTTGCAACCGGCCGTGGTGGCGAAGGGTTAAACCTCGAATTCCGACTGCAACGCCGCGCGCACGCAATACAGCACCCCTTCGGGAACACGGCCGGTGAACAGCTCGGCAATGGCGGCAACGGGGGGCAGTTCGCCTTCGCCGTCGAGGAACGCGTCCTGAATCTCGGTCATCAGGTCTTCGGGCAGGTCCAGCGCCTGATCCAGCGAAAGCTGCTGTTTGCCGATCGCTTCGGCGAGCATCGTATAGACGTTCTTCTCCGAGCACTGCAGTTGCCCGGCGATTTGCATCGGGGTCATGCCGGCGCGGGCGAGGCTGATGAGCTCATGCCGCACATCGGCGACCACACGCGGCGCGGGTGCAGCACCGCCGAGCACTTCGAGGAAGGCCTCGCCGTAACGCTCCAGCTTGCGCGCGCCCACCCCGCTGACCCGGCCCATTTCGGCCATGGTCCCCGGCTGGCTGCGAAGCATTTCCAGCAAGGTCGAATCCGGGAAGATGACATACGGCGGCACGCCATGCTCTTCCGCCAGTTTGCGCCGCAACGTACGCAGCGCTTCCCACTGTTCGCGCTCTTCGCCGCGCACCAGCTGGCTCGCCGGGCTGCCGGAAGCTTTCGCGGTGGTCTGCGGTTTCAGGTCACGGCGTAACTGTAAGGTGACTTCGCCACGCAACAGCGGCCGGCATGTGTCGCTCAGGCGCAGGCCGCCGTAGCCTTCCAGATCGATGTCCGCCAGACCGCGCGCCACCAGCTGTCGGAACAATGAACGCCACTCGCCTTCGCTGCGGCTTTTGCCGACACCGAACACCGCCAGCTTCTGATGACCGAAGCTCTGGACCTTGTCGTTTTCCTTGCCCAGCAAGACATCGACCAGATGGCCCACACCGTAGCGCTGGCCGGTCCGGTAGATCGCTGACAGTGCCTGTCGCGCGGGTTCGGTGGCGTCCCAGGTCTGCACGCCATCGACGCAATTGTCACAATGCCCACAAGGGTTGGGCATGATTTCGTCGAAGTAGGCGAGCAGCGACTGACGCCGGCAGCGGGTTTCTTCACACAGCGCCAGCATCGCGTCGAGCTTGTGCTGCTCGACGCGCTTGTGGCGCTCGTCGCCTTCGGAGTTCTGCAGCATCTGCTTGAGCATCAGGACGTCTTGCAGACCGTATGCCATCCACGCATCGGCCGGCAGACCGTCGCGCCCAGCCCGACCCGTCTCCTGGTAATAGGCTTCCAGCGATTTGGGCAGATCCATGTGCGCCACGAACCGCACGTTGGGTTTGTCGATGCCCATGCCGAACGCAATCGTGGCAACCATGATCAACCCTTCCTCATTGAGGAAGCGCCGTTGATTGCCGGAGCGGGTCTCGATGGGCAAGCCGGCGTGGTAGGGCAGCGCCGGATAGCCGTTGTCGCTAAGGAACGCCGCGGTCTCCTCGACCTTTTTGCGCGACAGGCAATAAACAATGCCGGCGTCGCTGCGCCGCTCGGACAGAAACGCCAGCAACTGCTTGCGCGGCTGTTCCTTGGGCACGATGCGGTAAAAAATATTCGGGCGGTCGAAACTCGACAGGAAGCGCTCGGCGTTCTGCAGGTGAAGACGCTCGACGATCTCTTCGCGGGTGCGCTTGTCAGCCGTGGCGGTCAGAGCAATGCGCGGCACGTCCGGAAACAGCTCGGCCAGTTGCCCCAGTTGCAGGTATTCCGGACGGAAATCATGCCCCCATTGCGACACGCAGTGGGCTTCGTCGATGGCGAACAGGGCGATTTTGAGGTTCTGCAGAAACGACAGCATGCGCGGCTGGACCAGACGCTCCGGCGCCAGATACAGCATCTTGATTTCGCCCAGGCGAATGCGGTTGGCGAGGTCGCGCTGTTGTTCGGCGCTGAGCGTGGAATTCAGCGCGGCGGCTGAAACACCGAGTTCTTCCAGCGTCGCTACCTGATCGTCCATCAACGCAATGAGCGGCGAAACCACCACCGCGAGGCCGTCGCGCAACAGGCCCGGCACCTGGAAACACAGGGATTTGCCGCCCCCGGTGGGCATCAGGACCAATGCATCCCCGCCACTGGCCACGCGCTCGATAATGGCACCCTGGCGACCACGGAAGCTGTCGTAGCCGAAGATGTCTTTAAGTACGCGTTGAGCCTGGTCGAGCATAAATACCCCGGATGGTGCCGCAACAGCGGTCGAGAATCGCTGTGGAAATCGCAAAGCGCGGCAGTATACCGGAGCGCTCCGACAGATTGGACAGCGGCGACACCGGCGGTCGAAATTAACCGGAATACCGATTCCAGTGGCCTCGCCGCTGGCGCCGGGCGCCCTCAGGGCCTAGAATTCAGCATCGTTTATTCCCAAGGTAGTCTGTCAATGTCCTTCGCTGAGCAATTACACCGCCTGCAAGCCTTCCTCGATGCCGATGAGCTGCATGACGAAGCGCTGGACTACGTAGCCGCCCACGGCTATCTGACCGCGCTGTCCATTTGCGCCGAAACCGTGCCGGATCGCGAGTGGATCGACGCACTGTTCGCCGAGCCCCCGCACTACGCTGACAAAGCGCAGCACGAGGAAATCGAAGCCACGCTGATCCAGCTCAAGGCGCACATCGCTCGTCAGCTGGCGTCGGACGAAGAGTTCGAATTGCCGTGCGATCTCGATCTGGGCGATGACCCCGACGACTCCGAGCTGCGCGGCTGGTGCATCGGTTTCATGGAAGGCGTGTTCCTGCGCGAGTCCGCCTGGTTCGAGAACGACGAAGAGGAAGTCAGCGAGATGCTGCTGCCGATCATGGTCGGTTCCGGTCTCTTCGATGAACAGCCAGAGTTCGCCGACATCGCCGCCGATGCCAACCTGATGGACGACATGATCGTGCAGATCCCGGAAGCGCTGACCGCGCTGTATCTGCTGCTCCAAGCCCCGGATGAAAAGCCGGCGATCCTCAAGCCGCGCCACCACTAAGCTCAACAATAAAGCCCCACCGTTACCGATTGAGAAGCGTACGAGCCGACTCCGGCTCGTACGTCCCGCTCCCTGCTACTTGTGCTTCTTGTCACTCTTCTTGAATGCCGCCTCGATCGCTTCGTTGATCGTGCGCAGTACCTTTACCCGTGCCCAGCGTTTGTCGTTGGCCTCGACCAGCGTCCACGAGGCGATTTCAGTGCTGGTGCGGTCCACCATATCGCCCACCGCCTCGCGATAAAGCGGCCACTTGCTGCGGTTACGCCAGTCATCCTCGGTGATCTTGTGGCGCTTGAACGGCACCTTCTCCCGCGCCTGAAAACGCTCAAGCTGGGTTTTGTCGTCGATCGCCAGCCAGAACTTCACCACCACCACGCCGAAATCCGTGAGCTGCTCTTCGAAGTCGTTGATCTCGCTGTAAGCCCTCAACCAGTCCGCCTCGGAGCAGAAGCCTTCGACTCGCTCGACCAGCACGCGCCCGTACCATGACCGATCGAACACGGTGAATTTCCCCCGCGCCGGAATCTGACGCCAGAAGCGCCACAGGTAGGGTTGAGCCAGTTCGTCCTGACTGGGCGCGGCGATTGGCACGATGTGGTACTGCCGTGGATCGAGGGCTCCGGCGACTCGTTTGATCGCACCGCCCTTGCCCGCTGCATCGTTGCCCTCGAACACCGCCACCAAGGAGTGACGGCGCATGCGTTTGTCGCGCATGAGCCCCGAAAGCCGCGCCTGCTCGGTGATCAGTTGCTCGTCGTAGTCGTCTTTTTCCAGCGCCAGGGTCATGTCGAGGTTGTCGAGCAGGCTCAGCTCGTTGCTGTTGTTGGGCAAAGGGCCGAGTCCGACAAGATGGGTCGCCCCTTCAGGTGTCTTCAGAGCGTTTTGCAAACCCTCGAGCAGCAAGCGGCCAACGGTGAGACTGCGGTAATTCGGGTCGACGCCTTCGATGACGTGCCAGGGCGCGTAGTCGCGACTGGTTCGGCGCAGCACGCGCTCGCCAAAACGCACAAAGCGGTCGTAGGTCTTCGATTGCTGCCAGTCCAGCGGGCTGATCCGCCAGCTGTGCAGGGGATCATCCTTGAGGGTTTTGAGGCGCAGCTTCATCTGCCGCTTGGACAGGTGAAACCAGAATTTGAAGATCACCGCGCCTTCGTCGACCAGCATCTTCTCCAGTCGCTCGGCGCCGTTGATGGCCTGATCCAGCACGGGGTCCTTGAAGCGCTTGTGCACCCGGCCCTGGATCATCTGGCTGTACCAGTTTCCGAAAAATACGCCGATGCGGCCTTTCGGCGGCAACTGGCGCCAGTAACGCCAGACCGGCGGATGGGCCAGTTCTTCATCGGTTTGCTGATCGAAAGTGCGCACTTCGATGTAGCGCGGGTCCATCCAGTCGTTGAGCAGCTTGACGGTCTCGCCCTTGCCTGCGCCCTCGATGCCATTGATCAGCACGATAATCTGGCGCTTGCCTTGCTCATGCAATTCGTACTGAGCTTCCAGCAGCGCCTCGCGCAGCGCCGGGACTTCAGCGTCGTAGGTTTCGTCGTCGATGGTGTGGCCGATTTCAGCGGATTCGAACATTCAAGGCTCCCTTCAGGATCGGTCAAGACTAGCAGGCGGCGGGCAGCGCCGATGCAGGTTATGACCGCCAACCGCTGCGATGGATCACAGCAGCGGGAAACATTCGGTTGCGGGTTTAACGAGGCGGCACCGTGGGAGTGCCACCTTGTTCAGCAAATTACCAGCCCGCGCGGTACAGATCGGTCAACTGCGTGAGCATCAGCGCCTCGGCCGCATCGCGTTCGGCGATGAGGGCCAGGCCCTGTCGGTGGTACTCGTCTGGATCGGTTGGCGGATGCTCTTCAAGGGCGGCCATGCGTGCGCGCACGGATTCAGTGGCCAAAGCCAGCGCGGGCGCATGCTCGGAGCGCAACCGCGCGTTCCATTGCTGATCACTGATGGCGAACTGCAGAAAAGCCGGGCCGCGTTCTGCTTCCAGCACCTGGCGACGAGCGTCCAGCAATGCCCCACGGTCGACCGCCGCCAGACGCGCCCAGACCATGCGGTAAGGCTGACCGGGCAGCCCGAGTTCCTCCGCGAGCCCGACGCGGTAGGCCAGTCGCACCTCCGCATGATCCAGCGCCATCCCCAGGCTTTCGCGCCGGGCAATCTCCGCATCCGCAATCGCCTGCACTTCGTTGAGGCGGAAAAGCTGACGCAGGACACCCAGCAAGGCGTCCGTGCGTTGGCTTTCTGCAACGCCCCGCAGCGCACCATGGCTGTAAACCGCGACCTGGATGTCGCTGAAGATCAAGCGCGCCCCGTCCTGACAGGTCTGGTTGGCGCCGAACAAGCGGTCGTTGGCCATGACCTCGATCTGCCCGCGCAACCCGGCATCCTGCGCAGCTGTTTCCAGAACAGTGAGCACTTCACTGGCAAGCTCGGCATGGAACTGGCGGAAGTCCGGGGTTTCCCTCAAACGCTGCAACAACACCAGCAGATGAGGCGCATCGGCGGCCTGTTCGACCTGCGTCCACGCTGCCAGCAACCGCTGATTCAACACATCTTCCCCCGTGCGCAACCACACCTGCGCCGAGGGTCTGGCAGCACCCGCGCTCGGACCAGCGCGGTGACCATGGGACGCGGACTCATCATCAGATGGCTCAGAGTCTGTGTCCATCGGCGCGCCTTCGACGTGGATCTCGCGGATGTCTTCGGGAAAGTCGTAATCGAGCTGATAGCGATGACCGTAGCCGGTGTCGTTGCGCCAGTAATCCTCAAGGTCCTGGCGGTTGAACGGGTTGTTGTAGGCGTAGATCACCGTGTGCTGGCCATCATCCCTTGAGTTTTCGATCACGTCGGAAGGGATGTCGGTGATCTGGTTGTCACTGATGTCCAGCTCGCCAAGGCCCAGCGAATCGGTCCATTCAGGCCACTGGGTAAGGCCGGTGTTGTTAATCCACAAGGTCGACAGGCTCAGGCGGCTGGTGTCGGTGAATTCACCCAACTGGCTGCCGGCCAGACTCAGGGAATTCAGCGCGGGGATGTCCATCAGTGTGTCCATGGCAGGCTGGCCCAAGGGCCATTGCATGTTCTCCAGCGAAAGGTGCTGCAGGGACTCAAACTGCGGTAACACACTAGGGAGCTCGGTGAAGCTTCCGCGCACGTTCAAGTGGGTCATGTTCGGAAAGTTCGCCAGAAACGCATTGGCAGCGTTGGTATCAAACTGCACGTTATTGAGCTCGATCTGTGTGATGTCCCCATAGAAACTTTGCAACGGCGGCATTTCCGGCATTGTCAGGAACTCAAGCGTCAGCCAGCGCGTACCCCGTGGCGCATCAGCATGGCTGTAGCGCCAGGCCCGACCCAGCGCGTTGGCGACCCGACGCCGCGCCAGACGTTCACCGTCATGGAGCAGCACGCTGATATCGTCGGCTTCCGCCCAGGCGATGAGGCTCACGTGCAACTGGTCATAGGCCACAGCACGAGCGCGCGTCGCGTGCAGCAGTTGCTCCAGTGATCGCCCCCGCCGGGCCATGCCACGCACCTGCTCCGTCATCTCGAGACTCTCCGGATAGAGCTGCGCCATTGCCTGGAGCAATTGCTGATGAACCGCGCTGTCAGCCACAGGCAAACCGCGCCCGCTGAGTGGGTAGCCGATGCGCCCGTCGAGCAGACGCTGCGGCGGCCTGAACCCGGTCGGTAACGTCCATTGCCCCAACTGCTCCGCCGCCCACTCCGGCTGCGACCGGACCCAATTAAAAATGCGACGCTTGAAGGCCCGTGCGCCCGTTTCCGGGTCGTTGAACCCCATCGTCTGACGACTGCTCTCTGGCAGCGCACGCAAGAGCGCGGCAAACAGGCTGACCCTTTTCTCCGACTCCTCGGTGCCCGCTACCTGAAAGCCTTTGTCGCCCTTGATCAACACACGGCATTGCGAGGCACTCTTGGCGCCAATGCTGTCCAGCAAAGACCCGGTGGTGCTGCCCTCCCTCAGTTCGATGCGAAGGTCAGCGGGCCATCCCGGGAATGTTTCAAGGCTGCGCAACGTCAGGCGCTGGAGATCGGCGTTGGCCGTGCTGGGCGTCAGAAAGAAACCCTCCAGCGCTCGGTTCATGCGGGTCTGACGCAGATGCCCACGGATCTTTCCGGCCGCTTCGAGCGGAATGCGTTGAGTGTCCAGCATGGCCAGTTTCTGTTCGCTGGCGGTTTCAGCTATCAGCTCCTGGCCTGCCGCCAACGTGAGGGACGGAAAATCCCGTCTGAGCAGCGCGATCAGCGGATCGCTCGACTGCTCGCTGGCAAGGTACGCCGCGTTGAACGCGTCGGCTGAGTCTGCCGCCTGCTGACTCAGGCGAAAACGCTTGGCGGTATCGAGCAGCGCTGCGGGTGCCGATTGATTGGCGATGTGCAGTGCGGCCAGATGCTCTTCATCCACCCCGCTGACTGCCATTATTCGGCCGACGGTGTTGTCGTCGATGTCCGCGAGTTCCGGATGCAAACGACGCAAAGCCACGCTCACGTCGGTCAGGCGTAGGCCACCTGCAGCGTTTCGGGCGGGAACGCTGCGTTTGATGAACGATGGTGGCTGCGACCCACCGGCTTCTGCCGCCATTGCGCCGGTCACGGCACCTGCGACACCCAGCGCCCCCATGAATGCCAGGTTTTCCGCGACATTGCCCAAGTGGTCCAGCGCTTCATCCATGTCGCCATGGCGCCACGCTTCAATGCCTTCGAATGTCTCGTCGAGCAATTGCGCCCCCGCGACAACCATCATGACTTCGCCCAGACCGGGAACGAACAGCGCGGCTATATTCAGTGCATCCAGGCCGTAGTTCAGCCAGTCGGCGAGGCGCTGGTCGCGGGTTTTCTGGTCCTCGTCGTCGGTGGGGACGGCGAGCACGCGAGCGTCATCCTTCAGTCGCAGCAGTTGATGAAGATAGAAAACATCACCCAGCGCGCCGCCCACGTCGACGGCTTCCAGGTCGAGGAAAGCATTCTGATCCACTTCCGAAACGCTGATCAGCTGTCGGTGAAAACCTTTGCCACGGGCAACGCTGTGCAGGACATGGGGCGCCAGGCGCTCGTGCAAGCGTTTGAAGAAAGCGCCTTTGCTGCGCTCGGGAATGAAGCGGTCGAAGTAGCGTTGATACACCTCGGAGCGCAGTTTGGTGCGCAGCGCCTGTGTGAAATGTTCCAACGAGGGGTAGGACTGGATTGCGCCACTGGCTTCCCCAGGCAGGTACACCACGCAACGCGTCTGCTCGGTGGATTTGAATAACAGCGGGCCGCGCAATTTGCAGCCCAGCAGTTGCAGGGTGGACACCTGATGCGCGGGGCCGTAGGCGTCGAGCTGCAGCAGCCCCTGGTACTGCGCCTCATCAACAGAGCCCTTGAGGCGTGCGATGTGGGAGTCGACCCGTAAGGTCAGACGGGCGTGCTCGATAATGCGCGACTTGATGTCATTGCTGTCCAGACTCCCAGGGACGTCCGGCCTCGCGACGGGGTGCAACACATGATGCAAGTGCCGTTGATACTGGCCGCCCAGGTCAAGCCGGCGGCACAGCTCGATGAAGCGACCGGGACTAACCCTTGATGGATGAACGGCTTCCAGCCGCGCCGATGTGTCCGGCGTGCCGCCAATGATTGCCGAGGTGCTTTCACGATCAGCGTCCGTCGCTTCGACCGCTTCGAAATTTTGCAGGGCGGCGGCCAGCAGCGAACGTGTGCTGGAACCCTCAGGCGAAGCACGACCGGTCAGCCAGTCGCGCTGGAATCTGGCGTGGAAGAAGCGGTCGCTGTCGACATCGAGACCCGGACCGAATTCGGCGTCCAGGGCCTGGGTCAGCAACGGCCGCGCAAATGACGGCAGGTCCTGAATGCGCTGGAACACCTGCTTAAGGTTTTCCCGAGCGGCCTGCGCGAGGGTCATGTCCTGACGCAGGGCATCGCGCATTGCCGGGGTCGCCTGGATGAACCATTGCGGCAGCGTGTCCTGGATAAATGAAGTCGTAAGAGCCTGACTGGCGGTGTTCATGTGACGTCCTTGTTTCTGCGTGTGATCAAAGGCGCATAGATAAACAGGAACGCAGCCGCAAAGTGGCATACATATGTAGTGCACGCCTCCCCGGACGCTGGAGTAACATCGCCACCTCGCCCGCCCCGAGCCGAACATGACCACCACTGACCACACCCAGATCGCCGATGACCAGATCGCCCACGCCCAGATCGACTGGGACGAACACGGCAATCCGCATTCACGGGTGTTCGCCGACGTTTATTTCTCGACCGGATCGGGCCTGGATGAAACCCGCCATGTGTTCCTGACCCAGAACGAGCTGCCCGAGCGCTTTGCTGCGTTACCGGCGGGTGGTCGGCTGGTGATCGGCGAAACCGGTTTTGGTACCGGGCTGAATTTCCTGTGCGCCTGGCAGCTGTTCAATGCCAGCGCAGCGGCAGACGCCCGCCTCCATTTCGTCAGCGTCGAAAAATACCCGCTGACCCGTGCCGATCTGGAACGCGCGCTGAATTTGTGGCCCGAGCTCAAGGAGCAAGCGGATCAGTTGCTGGATCAATACGTGGCGGTGCATCAGGGCTTCCAGCGCTGGGTCTTCGAGGGCGGCCGCGTGACCCTGACCTTGCTGGTTGGCGATGCGCTGGACATGCTGCCGCAGCTGGACGGACAGATCGACGCCTGGTTTCTCGACGGTTTCGCCCCCGCGAAAAACCCGGAAATGTGGACGCCCGAACTCTTCGCAGAGCTGGCGCGGCTGGCGGCACCGGGCTCGACCATCGGCACCTTTACCAGCACGGGCTGGGTGCGCCGGGCATTGAACGCAGCCGGTTTCAAGATGAAGCGCGTGCCGGGGATCGGGCATAAGTGGGAAGTGCTCAAAGGCCGCTTCATCGGCTGGCCAGAAAGCGTGCCAACGCCCACGCGCGCCAAACCCTGGTTTGCCCGGCCGACGTCACCGGACGGCCCGCGCACGGCGTTGGTAATCGGCGCAGGCCTGGCCGGCTGCGCCACTGCGTCAAGTCTTGCCGCGCGCGGTTGGCACGTCAGTCTGCTGGAACGTCACGGGGATTTGGCGCAAGAAGCATCGGGCAATCCGCAAGGCGTGCTCTATCTGAAGCTGTCGGCCCACGGCACCCCGTTGTCGCAGCTGATCTTGAGCGGATTTGGTCACACCCGCCGTTTGCTGGAACGCCTGCAACGGGGCATCGACTGGGACGATTGCGGCGTGCTGCAGCTGGCCTTCGACGAGAAAGAGCAAGCGCGTCAGGCGCAACTGGCGGCGGCGTTCCCCGAGGATCTGCTGCATGTGCTGGACCGGGCTGACGCCGAGTCACGGGCCGGTGTCGTGTTGAAGAGCGGCGGTTTGTTTTACCCCCAAGGTGGCTGGGTGCATCCGCCGGCGTTGTGTCGCGATCAGGCCAGCGCAAGCAACATCAAGCTGCTAACCCACAATGACGTGATCGAGCTGCGGCGGGACGGGGCGCTGTGGCAGGCGTGGGATGGCGAGCGTCTGCTGGCTTCTGCTCCGGTCGTCGTGTTGGCGGGCGCAGCCGAAATCAAACGCTTTCCGGCCAGCGCTGACCTGCCCCTCAAGCGTATTCGCGGGCAGATTACCCGACTGGCTGCAACCCCCGAAAGCCGCGCGTTGACGACTGTCGTGTGCGCCGAGGGTTACGTGGCGCCTGCGCGCGACGGCGAACACACGCTAGGGGCAAGCTTCGCCTTCAACAGCGATGACCTGACGCCGAATACGGCCGAACATCTCGGCAATCTCGAACTGCTAAGGGAGATCTCCGAGGACCTGACCCAGCGGCTGGACGCCACCGCTCTGCCAGCGGAGGGTCTGCAAGGTCGCGCCGCGTTTCGCTGCACCAGCCCGGATTACCTGCCCATCGTCGGGCCGCTGGCAGACCGGGCGGCGTTTCTTGAAGCGTACGCCGTGCTGCGCAAGGATGCGCGCCAGACGCCGGATACCGAGTGCCCATGGCTCGCCGGGCTGTACGTCAACAGCGGTCACGGCTCTCGCGGTCTGATCACTGCGCCGCTGTCCGGCGAACTGATTGCCGCCTGGCTGGATGACGAACCTCTGCCACTGCCGCGAAGCGTGGCCGAAGCCTGTCACCCCAACCGATTCGCGCTGCGCGGGCTGATTCGCGGTAAGTAGAGAGGCCTGCGGTATCGGCTGTCCAGGCGCCCGTCGCCGCTATCCGACGCAACTTCTTGCTCCTGCCGAAGATCCACTGCTTCGCCAGCTACATCGGCTCCGGCCAAACCGTTATCCTCCAGCCCATCCCTCCATTTAGGTGCGTGTCGATGCTGCAAGTCCAGGGTGTGTTCAAAAGCTATGCCACGGCCCAGGGCCCATTGGCCGTTTTGCGTGGCGCGGACCTGCAATTGGATCAGGGCGGCAGTCTGGCGTTGATGGGTGAGTCTGGCAGCGGCAAGAGCACGCTGCTGCATCTGGTGGCCGGGCTGGACCACGTGGACAAGGGCAGCATCGAGGTCGCCGGGCAGCGTCTCGACCAGATGAACGAAGCGCAGCTGGCCAACTGGCGGCGTACGGAAATCGGCCTGGTGTTCCAGCAATTCAACCTGATCGGCAGCCTGAAAGTCGAAGACAACCTGGCGTTCCAGGCGCGTCTGGCCGGGCGCTACCAGCCCGAATGGCAGACCGAACTCACCGAGCGGCTGGGTTTGGGCGCGCTGCTCAAGCGCTACCCCGAACAGCTTTCCGGCGGCCAGCAGCAGCGCGTTGCGATTGGCCGGGCTCTCGCGTCTCGCCCGGCCCTGCTGCTCGCTGACGAACCCACTGGCAACCTCGACGAAGCCACCAGCGATGAAGTGCTGCAACTGTTGCTGGACCTCCTCGCCGATAGCACGACCAGCCTGTTGATGGTGACCCACAGCCCGAGGGTGGCGGCACGATTGCAGCGTCAGGCCGTGTTGCATCTGGGTCGGCTGGTCAGCGAAGGCGAACGCTGAGATGCCGGTCTTCTACTGGACGTTGAAGGCGCTGCTGAGCCACTGGCGGCGCCATCCCGTGCAGTTTTTCAGCGTGCTGACCGGCCTGTGGCTGGCGACCAGCCTGCTGACCGGCGTGCAGGCGCTGAACAGTCAGGCCCGTGAAAGCTACGCCAAAGCCAGTCAGATGATCGGTGGCGAGCCGCAGAAGATCCTGGTCTCGCCCAACGGCGCCAACTTTTCCCAGGACCTGTTCGTGACCTTGCGCCGCGCGGGATGGCCGGTCTCCCCCGCACTCCGCGGACGCGTCACCCTGAAAGAAGCGCCGGAGCAGCGCCTGACCGTGCTCGGCATCGAGCCAGTCTCACTGCCGGTGAACACCGCGCTGGCCGGGCAATCGCTGGACACCGAGCAGATCGTCGACTTCTTCACCCCTCCCGGCACTACCTGGATTTCCCCGCAGACCCTCGCGGCCCTCGGTCTTCATGAAGGCCAGCAGCCGGTCATCGACTCCGGCAAGGTACTGCCGCCACTGCGTGGGAAAACCGACATGGCGCCGGGTGTACTGCTCATGGACATCGGTTTCGCCCAGCAATTGCTCAACCAGCCCAATCAGATCTCGCGGCTGGTGCTGCCCAAGGATTTTGCCGAAAACGCTCCTCCCCTGCCGGCCGAGCTGAACGGCGAGCTGGTGCTGCGCAAAAGCGGCGAAGACAACGACCTGGGCAGGCTCACCGAGAGCTTCCACCTGAACCTCGACGCGCTGGGTTTTCTCTCTTTCGTAGTCGGGCTGTTCATCGTGCATGCGGCCATTGGTCTCGCGCTGGAACAGCGTCGCGGGCTCCTGCGCAATCTGCGTGCCTGCGGTGTCAGCGCACGCGGGTTGATGGTGAGTCTGGTGGTCGAGCTCGGCGTGCTGGCCTTGCTCGGTGGCATCGCCGGCGTCATCAGTGGTTACTGGCTGGCGAGCGCGCTGTTGCCCGATGTCGCGGCGAGTCTGCGCGGGCTGTACGGCGCTGAAGTCGCGGGCCACCTGAACCTGAGCGTCTGGTGGTGGCTGAGTGGATTGGGCGTCAGTCTGCTCGGCGCGTTTCTCGCGGGCGCCAGCAGCCTGCTGCGCGCGGCGCGTCTGCCCTTGCTGGCGCTGGCCAATGCCCAGGCATGGCACGAAACCCACGCCAAATGGCTGCGACGCCAGGGCTGGGTTGCCGGGATTTCGGCGTTGATTGCAGTATCCGCCGCGCTGTTTGGCGACAGCCTGGCGCTGGGCTTCGTGTTGATGGCCAGCCTGTTATTGAGCGCGGCGCTGGGCCTTCCGGTGCTGCTCAACCTGCTGCTCAACGCACTGTTGGGCAGGAGCCGCTCGGTGCTGGGCCAGTGGTTTCTCGCTGACTGCCGACAACAATTGCCGGCCCTGAGCCTGGCGCTCATGGCCTTACTTCTGGCGATGGCAGCAAACATCGGCGCGGGCAGCATGACGTCGGGGTTCCGTCAGACGTTCACCCACTGGCTGGAGCAACGCCTCAGCGCCGAGCTGTACATCAATCCGCAGAATCCCGCCCAGGCCGCGCCGTTGCAGCAGTGGTTGAGTCAGCAACCGCTGACCTCGGCGGTGCTGCCCAACTGGCAGGTGTCGCTGCAGCTGCATGGCTGGCCGGCCGAGCTGTATGGCGTTATCGACCATCCGCACTATCGCCAGCATTGGCCGCTGCTGGAATCGGCGAGCGGCGATGCCTGGAAGCAACTGGCGCAGGAAGACACGCTGATGCTCAGCGAACAACTGGCCCGCCGTCTGGATGTCAGCGTTGGCGATGAAGTGAAACTGCCGGCGCCGGACGGGCCATGGCCGCTGCGGGTCGTTGGCATTTATGCCGATTACGGCAATCCCAAGGGCCACATGCTGGTGAACGCCGACCACCTGCTCAAGCACTGGCCGCAGCTGACGCCCAACCGTTTCAATCTGCGCATCGATCCCCACGCCATCCCGCAACTGCTGAGGGTGCTGCACAACAAATTCACCATCGACGACAACCGCATCGTCGATCAGATTCAGCTCAAGGCCTGGTCGCAGCAGGTCTTCGAACGCACCTTCGCCGCCACGGCCGCGTTGAACAGCCTGACCTTGATGGTGGCCGGCGTCGCGCTGTTCATCAGTCTCCTCACCCAGAGCCAGAGCCGCCTCGCACAACTGGCGCCGCTGTGGGCGCTGGGCGTAACGCGGCGCCAATTGATGTTGCTCAATCTGGCGCAGACGTGGCTCCTGGCGGTGCTGACGCTGGTGCTGGCAATTCCGCTGGGGCTTTTGCTGGCGTGGTGTCTGGACGCGGTGATCAACGTGCAAGCCTTCGGTTGGCGCCTGCCGCTGCAGGTGTTCCCGATGCAGCTGTTGCGCCTGACGCTGCTGGCAATGCTCGCCACACTGCTGGCCTCGGCATGGCCGCTCTATCGTTTATACCGCACCCGCCCTGCTGATTTGTTGAGGACTTTCGCCAATGAAGGTTAAGGCCCTGATCCCGCTCGTTGGTCTGTTGCTCGTCACCCTGCTGAGCGGCTGCGACGACAAACCCGAGGAAGAAAAAGGCTTCGCAGGCCTTGCCGACGACGCCTCGAGTTACGCGCAGGTGACGCCGGACAAACGCTTCGTGTTTCCCGACGATCATGGCCCCCACGATGATTTTCGCATCGAGTGGTGGTACGTCACCGCCAACCTCAAGGATGCCGACGGCCAGTCGTTTGGCGTGCAATGGACCTTGTTTCGCAATGCCCTCCCCCGCGCGAAAGGGCTGCAAGGCGATGGGTCTGGCTGGAATAACCGCAATCTGTGGATGGGCCACGCCGCCGTGACGTCCCAGGACGATCATTTCGCAGCGGAACGCTACGCCCGCGGCGGCGTGCAGCAGGCCGGCGTGACCCTGGCACCGTTCGCGGCCTGGATAGATGACTGGTCCTTCACCAGCCAATCTGCCACCGATGACCCGCTGGCGGACATGCAGTTGCAGGCCAGCAGTCCGCAGTTCAACTATCGCCTGCACCTGAAAGCCACGAAGCCGTTGGTGCTGCAAGGCAAACAGGGCTTCAGCCAGAAGTCCGAACAGGGTCAGGCGTCGTACTACTACAGCCAGCCGTTTTTTCAGGCGGACGGCAGCCTCGAGATCGACGGCAAAACCTATCAGGTGTCCGGGCCCGCGTGGCTGGACCGGGAGTGGAGCAGCCAGCCGCTCACCGATAATCAGACGGGCTGGGACTGGTTCTCACTGCATCTGGGTGATGGCACCGAAGTGATGCTCTATCGCATGCGGCAAAAGGACGGCGAGCCGTACCTGACCGGGACATGGATCAACGCCGATGGCAGTACCGAGCAATTGGCAGCGAAGGACATAGAACTGGCACCGGAAGACACCACTGACGTTGAAGGCCGCGACATGCCCACGCGTTGGTCGGTGAAAATACCGTCGAAGGCCGTGGATATCGCGGTCGAAGCGCTTAACCCCCAGGCGTGGATGAACCTGCAGATTCCTTATTGGGAGGGGCCAGTCACCCTGAGCGGTAGCCATGAGGGTGTGGGGTATCTGGAGATGACGGGCTACTGACACGCCGCCGAGCCAGACCCTAATAATCATCTAAAGTTTCCTGACGGCTGCCGATAAACAAAGCATCGGACAGTGAACTAAATACCCCAACCCCGTCAGGCCAGGACGCCTACTTCAATAGCGTCTGGAGCCTCGATGTCTACATTAAGCTTGAAAGATATGCAGTCGGATCTCGAAGATTCGGCGGCTTACTTTGACTCTCTGTCGCAATTTCTCGAAGGTCATGCCATCTACCTGAAGGCTCAGAGAGTTGTGTGTCGACAAGAGGACCTCATGCTCCTCGAAAGTCACGCCGGTAACCTTGCCAACTCGGTGAGGTACATCAAAACCGCGGCTTTACGGATCGCCAACCGCTCGCGTTGAGTCGGGCGAGTGATGCGCTTCCCAGCCGTTACGTGGGCAGCGCGTCTTGCACCTATGAGCGAGTCGACATCCCACGAAAAACGTCGTCGGTGATTAAAAACCCGGCCACGCCTCCCTCCCTTGCAATGTTTTTTTATTGAACGATCCACGCCTGCTGGTACTCGATAAAGCTAGGCCGCTGACGGCAGCGCGCCCTGATGACGTGTTCGCGCCGATAGGAAGCGGGTTCGTGTCAGGGCTGTATATCCGCGCCGGGACAGGGCCGAATCGTTACTGGCTGAGTGCATTGCGCAGGCTCGGGATTAGACAGCGCAGGATGTACGACACGCGCCATATGTACGCAATCATGCGCCTGATGCCCGGAATGAACCCGGCATCTATCGCCGCGCAATCCCAGTAACGCCAAACACGCCGAAAACATAAAGGGTTTAGGACAGATGTGCGGATTAGCTGGCGAACTACGCTTTGACAATCAACCTGCGGATCTCGCCGCAGTAGAACGTATCACTCATCATCTCGCGGCTCGCGGCCCGGATGCGTGGGGGTTTCACAGCCAGGGGCCGATTGCCCTCGGCCACCGTCGATTGAAAATCATGGACCTGTCGGACGGCTCGGCACAGCCGATGATCGACAGCCACCTGGGCCTGTCCCTGGCCTTCAACGGCGCGATCTACAACTTCCCGGAACTGCGTGCCGAGCTCGAAAGCCTTGGCTACCAGTTCCACTCCGGCGGCGACACCGAAGTGCTGCTCAAGGGCTATCACGCCTGGGGCGCTGACATGCTGCCCAAGCTCAACGGCATGTTCGCGTTCGCCATCTGGGAGCGCGACAACAGAAGCCTGTTCATCGCCCGCGACCGTCTCGGCGTCAAGCCGCTGTACCTGTCGCGCACCGACAAGCGCCTGCGTTTTGCATCCGCGCTGCCCGCATTGCTCAAAGGCGGCGACATCAGCCCGATGCTCGACCCGGTCGCGCTCAATCATTACCTGAACTTCCACGCCGTAGTGCCTGCGCCGCGCACGTTGCTGGCCGGTGTGGAAAAACTGCCGCCGGCGTCGTGGATGCGCGTGAGCGCCGAAGGCAAGGTCGAGCAGAAAGTCTGGTGGACCCTGCCTTATGGCCCGCGTGCTGACGAAGCAAATCTGACCCTCGAAGACTGGCGCGACCGTGTGCTCGACAGCACGCGCGAAGCCGTTGCCATTCGTCAACGCGCTGCGGTGGACGTTGGCGTGCTGCTCTCCGGCGGCGTCGACTCGAGCATGCTGGTCGGTCTGCTGCGTGAAGTGGGCGTGAAAGATCTGTCGACTTTCTCCATCGGCTTTCAGGACGCCGGCGGCGAACGCGGCGACGAGTTCCAGTATTCGGACCTGATCGCCAAACACTACGGCACCAACCACCATCAACTGCGCATCAAGGAAAGCGAAATCATCGAGCAACTGCCCGCCGCCTTCCGTGCGATGAGCGAGCCGATGGTCAGCCATGACTGCATCGCCTTTTATCTGCTGTCCCGCGAAGTGGCCAAGCACTGCAAGGTGGTTCAGAGCGGTCAGGGCGCGGACGAGTTGTTCGCCGGTTATCACTGGTACCCGCAAGTGGACGGCGCCAGTGACCCATACGCCGCCTACCGCGATGCGTTCTTCGACCGCAGTTACGCCGAATACGCCGACACCGTTACGCCGAAGTGGCTGACGGCGAATGACGCGGCCGGTGATTTCGTGCGCGAGCATTTCGCGATGCCGGGCGCTGATGCCGCCGTGGACAAAGCCCTGCGACTGGACAGCACGGTCATGCTGGTGGATGACCCGGTCAAACGCGTCGACAACATGACCATGGCCTGGGGCCTCGAAGCACGCACCCCGTTCCTCGACTATCGACTGGTCGAGCTGTCGGCACGGGTTCCGGGCCGCTTCAAGTTGCCGGACGGCGGCAAGCAGGTGCTCAAGGAAGCGGCGCGACTGGTGATTCCGTCCGAAGTCATTGATCGCAAGAAAGGTTATTTCCCGGTGCCGGGCCTCAAGCATCTGGAGGGCGACACGCTGAACTGGGTCCGCGATCTGCTGCTCGATCCAAGCCAGGACCGTGGCCTGTTCAACCCGGTCATGCTCGACAAGCTGCTCACCGATCCACAGGGTCAACTGACGCCCCTGCGCGGCTCCAAGCTGTGGCAGCTCGCAGCGCTGAACCTGTGGCTCAGCGAACAAGGACTCTGACCGATGAAAGCCAACGCTTCGATTCATAACCAGCGTTTGTTGCGCGGCCAGGCGCCGTCGTACGAGCGCTTGCAGGCTCGCCTTGCCGAAGACGGCAGCACGCCTGAGACAGAACCGCTGGCTCTGCATTGCGGCTGGGGACGGCTGCTGATTGGCCACACTTACCCCGACCCGGCATCCCTCGCGCAAGAGTTGCTCAACGAAAAGCAGGGCGAGCGCGACATCGCCCTGTATGTCGCCGCACCGCAACAGGTGCTGGCGCAATCGCCGCAACAGTTGTTTCTCGATCCGTCAGACACGCTGCGCCTGTGGTTCAGCGATTACCGCCCGGCCCAGCGGGTGTTTCGTGGCTTCAGGATTCGCCGAGCGCAAAGCGAAGGTGACTGGACCGCGATCAACAATTTGTACATCGCCCGTGGCATGTTGCCCATTGACCCTGCCCTGCTGACGCCTCGGCACCAAGGCGGCCCGGTCTACTGGATTGCTGAAGACGAGACCACCAACGCCGTGATCGGTAGCGTCATGGGCCTGAATCACCAAAAGGCGTTCAACGATCCCGAAAACGGCAGCAGCCTGTGGTGCCTGGCGGTTGATCCGCAATGCACACGGCCTGGCGTCGGCGAAGTGCTGGTGCGTCATTTGGTCGAGCACTTCCAGAGCCGGGGTCTGGCGTACCTGGATCTGTCGGTGCTGCACGACAACGAACAAGCAAAAAGCCTGTACGCCAAGCTGGGCTTCCGCAATCTGCCAACCTTCGCCATCAAGCGAAAAAACGGCATCAACGAGAAGCTGTTTCTCGGCCCCGGCCCACAGGCGGACTTCAACCCGTACGCGCGCATCATCGTCGAAGAAGCCCATCGTCGCGGCATCGAGGTGCAAGTAGATGATGCCGAGGCCGGACTGTTCACGCTGATTCATGGCAGCCGCCGGGTGCGCTGCCGCGAGTCGTTGAGCGACCTGACCACCGCCGTCAGCATGACGCTGTGCCAGGACAAGCGCATGACCCAGAAGACGCTGAAGGCGGCGGGGCTGGAAGTGCCGGTGCAGCAACTGGCGGGTAACGGCGACGACAACCTGGCGTTTCTTGAAGAACACCAGCGCGTCGTGGTCAAGCCGGTCGATGGCGAACAGGGTCAGGGCGTGGCCGTGGACCTTCGTACGATCGAAGATGTCCAGGCGGCGGTTGAGCGTGCCCGCCAGTTCGACAGCCGTGTGCTGCTCGAAAGCTTCCACGAAGGGCTCGACCTGCGCATCGTCGTGATTGGTTTTGAGGTGGTGGCTGCCGCCATCCGCCGTCCTGCCGAGATCATCGGCGATGGCCGTCACACCGTGGGTCAGCTGATCGAGGCGCAAAGTCGCCGTCGCTCTGCAGCCACGGGCGGCGAGAGCAAGATTCCGGTGGACGATGAAACCCACCGCACCGTTGAGGAAGCGGGTTTCAGCTTCGACAGCGTGTTACCGGCGGACCAGCGTCTGGCCGTGCGCCGCACCGCGAACCTGCACACCGGCGGCTGCCTGGAAGACGTCACCGCGATTCTTCACCCGGTGCTGAAAGACGCCGCCGTGCGTGCCGCCCGCGCCCTCGACATCCCGGTGGTGGGTCTGGACCTGATGGTGCCCGCCGCCGATCAGCCGGAGTATGTGTTTATCGAGGCGAACGAGCGCTGCGGCCTGGCCAATCACGAGCCACAACCGACGGCCGAGCGTTTCGTCGATCTGTTGTTTCCCCACAGCCAGCCTGCCCATGGCTAAGGCGCAACCGCTGTAGCCCTGAGCCTGCCCGCGACAGGTCTGGTCGGGCGACGAATTCGTCGACACCAGACCCGTCCCGCGAGCGAGTCCGCTCTCAGCTTAATCTGCGCCACACATTGAGGTCCCTATGACGACTGCAAACATCCTTGAACCGGATCTGAATTACCTGCAGAAAGTCCTGCTGGAAATGCTCGCGATCCCGAGCCCCACCGGTTTTACCGACACCATCGTGCGCTACGTCGCCGAGCGGCTTGAAGAACTGGGCATTCCGTTCGAACTGACCCGTCGCGGCACCATCCGCGCCACGTTGAAAGGCAAACAGAACAGCCCCGATCGTGCCGTTTCCGCGCACCTGGACACCATCGGTGCCAGCGTTCGTGAAGTGAAAGACAACGGCCGACTGGGCCTGGCCCCGGTGGGTTGCTGGTCCAGTCGCTTTGCCGAAGGCAGCCGCGTCAGCGTGTTCACCGACAATGGCGTGATTCGCGGCAGCGTGCTGCCGTTGATGGCCTCCGGGCACGCGTTCAACACGGCCGTCGACACCATGCCCATCAGTTGGGACCACGTCGAAGTGCGCCTGGACGCCTACAGCGCGACCCGCGCGGATTGTGAATCGGTGGGCATCAACATCGGCGACTTCGTGGCATTTGACCCGTTGCCCGAGTTCACCGACAGCGGGCATATCAGCGCGCGCCATCTGGACGACAAGGCCGGCGTCGCCGCTCTGCTCGCGGCGCTCAAAGCTATCGTCGACAGCGGCGTCGAACCCCTGATCGATTGCCACCCGCTGTTCACCATTACCGAAGAAACCGGCAGCGGCGCTGCGGGCAGCCTGCCGTGGGACGTCAGCGAGTTCGTCGGTATCGACATCGCCCCCGTTGCCCCCGGCCAGCACTCCAGCGAACACGCGGTCAGCGTGGCGATGCAGGATTCCGGTGGCCCCTACGACTATCACCTGTCACGCCATTTGCTGCGCCTGGGCGAGCAAAACGAGCTGTCCGTACGCCGCGACCTGTTCCGCTATTACTACAGCGACGCGCACTCGGCGATCACTGCCGGTTACGACACGCGCACCGCCCTGCTGGCGTTCGGCTGCGACGCGACCCATGGCTATGAGCGCACGCACATCGACAGCCTGAGCACCCTGAGCCGTCTGCTCACCGCCTACATCATGAGCCCGCCAGTGTTTGCCAGCGACGCGCATCCGTCCAACGCATCGCTGGAGAATTTCAGCCATCAGCTGGAACACGACGCGCAGATGGAAAGCGACACTCGTGTGCCGTCGGTGGATACATTGGTGGGGCAGCGGTAGCCTGCCCGCACGGGGCGCGATAGCATCGCCGCCCCGTGTTCTTTTTGTGATGGCCGAGAAACCTATGCTGATCCCTTACGACCAACTCGAAGCCGACACCCTGACGCGCCTGATCGAGGATTTCGTGACCCGCGACGGTACTGACAACGGCGACGACACCCCCCTCGAAACCCGCGTATTGCGGGTACGCCATGCGTTGAGCAAGGGTCAGGCGGTGATTTTCTTCGACATGGACAGCCAGCAATGTCAGCTGATGCTCAAGCACGAAGTGCCCAAGGAATATTTCGAGGAATAGGCCCCTGCGCCCACAACCGGGTCTGGATGGCGACTAAGGTGGACTTACCTGCCCGGCCCCCGGTTGGCCAGGTTCTGCAGTCGTGAGGCGATTCGTCGAATAACTTCTGCCCGATGAATTCTGACGCTTTGCGGTGCATCAATTCCCAGGCGCACCTCATTGCCGGAGATGCCCAGCACCCTCAGGGTGATGTCATCGCCAATGTTGAAGGTGTCGCCGATTTCTCGCGTCAATACCAGCATACGTCCTGCTCCTTGGCTGTAACCGAGGAAGCAGGTTGACGCTCAGGTCCCGGCGCTTCAATGCGCCAGAGCAAAATCAGTAACGCCCTTCAACCCTTCAAGACCATGGCTGACAGACGCTTCCTACGCGCCCGGGCATTTCCGGCCTGCACGTCAGAGAAAGGTCCGGCAGACGTCAGTTTGGTCCTAAAACACGGAAAATCAGGCGGCAGACCAGCGCGGGCCGAACAGAACGATGGTGGCGCCGATGACGCAGAGGCCGACGCCGATCCAGTCCGACGTCAACGGGCGAACACGTTCGATAACGCCCAGCCAGGCAATGGAAGCGATGATGTAGATGCCGCCGTACGCCGCGTAGGCGCGTCCGGCGTAAGTGGCTTCGACCCGGGTCAACAGCACGGCGAACAGCGTCAGGCTGATCAACGCGGGAATCACCCACAACGCGCTCTTGCCTTGGCGCAGCCACATCCAGAAGGCATAACACCCGGCGATCTCGAACAGCGCAGCGAGGAAGAACCACAGGTAATTGAGCACGATGAGCCTCGTCCAGGTCAGCCGGAAAGTGCCGGGAACCCTATCAGAAAAGACCCGTGGCGAACGATTGACTCAGCTCCCGGACTTCGCCTTGGCGCGCATCTTCTCCGCCATGTTGGCCATCTCGTCGTACAGCAACTGGGGATTTTTCTGCTTGAGCTGCCAGGCCATTCGCCCTTGTTCATGGGGCAGGATCATGAATTCGCCGCTGGCGACCTGCTGGTAGATGTAATCGGCGATGTCCTTTGCGCTGATGGGCGAGCTTTCCAGCAGCTTGCCGACCTGGGCTTTCATCGCCGGCGTGGGGCCACGAAAGGAATCCAGCAAGTTGGTCTGGAAGAACGACGGACACACCACATGCACGCCGATTTCCTGCTGGCGCAGCTCGATCAGCAGGCTCTCCGACAGCGCAACGACGCCCGCCTTGGCGACGTTGTAGTTGCTCATCGCCGGGCCCTGCATCAACGCGGCCATCGAGGCGATGTTGATGATCTTGCCCTTGCTCTGTTCCAGCAGCGGCAAAAACGCCTTGCAGCCTTTGACGACGCCCATCAGGTTGATCGCGATCTGCCAGTCCCAATCCTCGAGGGACAGTTCGCCAAAGAACCCGCCTGAAGCGACGCCGGCGTTGTTGACGATCACATCGATGCCGCCGAATTTCTGTTCGCAGGCCTGGGCGAATGCGGTGAGCTGGCTGTAGTCGCGAACATCACAGCGCTGAATAAAACCGTCGCCTCCCGCTTCGCGCACCAGGCGCAGGGTTTCCTGAAGGCCGCTGTCACTGACGTCCGACAGCGCTAGCTGCCAGCCCTCGCGCGCCCAGCGCAGCGCGATCCCGCGTCCCAGCCCGGACCCTGCGCCGGTGATCATGATGCGATTGTGCATAGCAGACGCCTTGTCGGTTATTAAGAAGTCACTAGAGTGTAAACAGACAGATTGTCCGACAAACCCTTCATCAGATCGCTGAATATGGGAGGCAAACCGATGGTTTGAATGGGTGGGCACTCTTTTGGATGTATTTAGGCAGGTGGATGATTAACGAGAAGCGCGTTACATCGAACTTGGTGACCGGTTAGTTACCGCTTGGTTCCACACTAGGCGAAGTACTTTTTGCGCTTTTCCAATCAGCATTTGAATACGGAAAATACTTTTGTTAAAGACGCAGGCCTATGATTTTCCTGGCCTTTCCTGAAGATGTTATTTTTTATTTCGGCAGCTGAGAACCTTTTGATTGGTCCGACAGTCGGATCAATCAAGCAGCACAATGATTAGCCGTCGTGGCAACCTCTTGAACTGCACAGCCATCTTCCAAGAACACTAGAAGGAACTCGTCATGGGCATCGGCACAATTCTGATCATCATCCTTATCCTGCTGTTGGTCGGTGGACTTCCGGTATTTCCACACTCCCGGAGCTGGGGCTACGGTCCGTCGGGCATCATCGGTACGATCCTGGTGATCCTGCTGATATTGGTATTGCTGGGCAGGATTTAACTGCTAAGTCTGGCATCAAAAAGAACCGCGCTTAGGCGCGGTTTTTTTATGGAAGCGGTTCTGCTGGAGCAGAACTGTTTCGCCTTCGGCGAGTTACTTGATAAAGCCCCAAGTAACCAAGGGCTTGTGCTCCTGGTTGGGCCCTTCCTTCGTCAGGGTTCCTTCACTCCGGTCTCGCTCCGTGGGCCCGCGCCGAACGGACATCCCTGTCCTGACGGCGCTCTCGCCGCATCCATGCGGCTCGGCCCACTGCGCGAGACCTGCGTTCAGCCTGCACC
>NZ_JASCOY010000033.1:0-56610 GCF_029960075.1 Pseudomonas sp. PS02290 | reverse complement strand
ATCACCACCTCCACCGGCTCAAGCGCCATCGGCATGTACCTGATTACCGGCGTGTTGTGCATCGGCGCCCTACTGGTGTTGCGCATCCCCGCCGCGTCCGTCAATCGCTAACAAAGAGAAGCCACTCACATGAACATCAGTCCATCACATCAACCGGTGCTGTCGCTGGCCCAGCGCGCCTTCAATATCAGACGCCACGCCCTGCGCATGGGCCAGGTTCAGGGCCAGGGTTATGTCGGGCAGGCATTGGGCGCGGCCGATCTGCTCGCCGTGTCTTACTTCCACGCCTTGCGCTACCAGCCCCGGGACCCGGAATGGGAAGGCCGCGACCGCTTTTACCTGTCCATCGGTCACTACGCCATCGCGCTGTACGCCGCGTTGATCGAGGCCGAGATCATCCCCGTGGACGAGCTGGAAACCTACGGCGCCGACGATAGCCGCCTGCCCATGTCGGGAATGGCGGCGTACACGCCGGGCATGGAAATCACCGGAGGCTCGCTGGGCCACGGACTGGGCATCGCCGTCGGCGCGTGTCTGGGGCTCAAGCGCAAGCAGGCCGCCTCCTTCGTCTACAACCTGCTTTCCGACGGCGAACTGAACGAAGGCTCGACCTGGGAAGCGGCGATGTCCGCATCGCACTGGAAGCTGGACAACCTCATCGCGATCATCGACGTCAACAATCAGCAAGCCGACGGCCATTCCAGCGAGGTGCTGGCGTTCGAACCTATCGTTGACCGCTGGCAGGCCTTCGGCTGGTTCACCCAGCGCGTGGACGGCAATGACATCGAGGCATTGGTCACCGCCTTCGATGCCGCACGCAACCATGTCGGCGCGCAACCGCGGGTAATCATCTGCGACACCAAAATGGGCAAAGGCGTGGAGTTTCTGGAGACGCGCGAGAAAACCCACTTTATTCGCGTCGATGAAAACGAGTGGGACCTGGCACTGGAAAACCTGCAAATCGGGAGAACGGCATGAGCGCACTGACCCACAACGAGCCCGGCAAGAAACGCCTGACCACGTCGGCGATGATTGCCTCGATCGCCTCCGAAGGCCAGGCCACGCGCCCGGCACCCTTCGGCCACGCATTGGCCGCCCTCGCCGAGCAACGCGCAGACATCGTCGGGCTCTCCGCCGACCTGTCGAAATACACCGATCTGCACATTTTCGCCAAGGCCCACCCGGAGCGCTTCTACCAGATGGGCATGGCCGAGCAGTTGCTGATGAGTGCTGCAGCCGGCATGGCCCGCGAAGGCTTCGTGCCCTTCGCCACCACGTACGCGGTATTCGCGTCGAGGCGGGCCTACGACTTCATCTGCATGGCCATCGCCGAAGAAAACCTCAACGTCAAAATCGTCTGCGGATTGCCCGGCCTCACCACTGGGTACGGCCCGAGCCATCAGGCAACCGACGATCTGGCAATCTTCCGGGCCATGCCCAATCTGATGATCGTCGACCCCTGCGACGCGCTGGAAATCGAACAAGCGGTGCCAGCCATCGCAGCGCATCAGGGCCCGGTGTACATGCGCCTGTTGCGCGGCAACGTGCCGCTGGTGCTCGACGAATACGGCTACACCTTCGAGATCGGCAAGGCCAAGACCCTGCGCACCGGCAACGATGTGCTGATCATCTCCACGGGGCTGATGACCATGCGCGCGCTGGAAGCGGCGAAGGCGTTGCAGGCCGATGGCATCGACGTAGCAGTGCTGCACGTGCCTACCGTCAAGCCGCTGGACGAGCAGACCCTTCTCGCCGAAGCGCGAAAACCCGGGCGGTTGGTGGTGACGGCGGAAAACCATTCGATCATCGGCGGGCTGGGTGAAGCGGTGGCGACGGTGCTGTTGCGTAACGGAGTCACCCCGACGTTCCGGCAGATCGCCCTGCCCGACGCCTTCCTCGACGCCGGCGCCCTGCCGACGCTGCATGACCGCTATGGAATTTCCACCCCGGCGGTGTGCTCGCGTATCAAGGCGTGGCTGTAAGCGCAGAACAACGGGGGGGGGGCTTTCCAGTCCCCCGTCTTCGCCCAGGAGGTTTGTGTGGACCCCGATCAGTTGCTGGATACCGAGTACCGTTTCTTCCGCGACGAGGTGTCCAGCGAATGGAGCCGGGACAACCTCGCCGCCATTCGCACACGCATCCACGCTGCGTTCAAACCCGCGGACCTCGCTCGCGGCGAACAGCGCTGGGTCCGTGAACCTGCAAACGGCAACGACCTGCGACTGTGCCTTTACCGCCCTGACCACAGCGCCGACGCCCATGACCTCCCTGCGATTCTGTACGTGCACGGCGGGGGATTCGTGTTGGGGTGCCCGGAAATGGCCGACGACTACCTGGCGGATCTGGCCAGTGAGTCAGGCGCGCTGATCGTCGCCGTCGATTACCGGCTCGCCCCCGAGCATCCCTTTCCTGCCCCGCTGGAAGACTGCTATCGCAGCCTCCAGTGGCTGCTCCACCAGCAGGCTGCGCTGGGCGTGAATCCCAAACGCATCGTGATCATGGGCCACAGCGCGGGCGGCGGACTGGCAGCGGCGCTGACCCTGCTCGCCCGTGACCGTGGTGACATTTCCATCGCCGGCTCGGTGCTCATGTATCCGATGCTCGACCACCGCACTGGCACCCCTGGGGCTCCCGTGCAAAACCCTGGCGCGGGCAGGTTCAGCTGGTCCCGGGAGGCCAATCAATTCTGCTGGCAGTGCTACCGGGGCGAGTACCTCTGCGACGATGACCGCGCGCTGCTGTTTTCCCCCTCGCTGGCTGATGACCTGAGTCACCTGCCGCCGAGCTTTATCGCCGTCGGTGCGCTGGACCTGTTCCTGGATGAGGACATGGCGTGGGCCGGCAAGCTCTCTCGCAGCGGAGTTCCAGTCGAGCTGCACGTTTACCCCGGCGTGCCACACATGTTCGACTTCCACCCCGGCGCCCTGACGGAGCAGTGCAAAAGGGATGTCGTGAGCGCACTGAGGAAAATGCTGAGACGTTAACTCGCGCCGTTTACCGCAACGCGCTCAAATCCAGCCTGTCCTGGGGCACCGGCATCGAGAAGTAGTAACCCTGAGCCTGACCCGCGCCCATGTCCCGCAGAAGGTCCAGGGTCGCGGCGTCTTCCACGCCCTCCGCCACCACCGTCAGCCCCAGGGATTCGGCCATGCGCACAATGGCGCGAACGATGGCCCGGCTGCGGGAGCTGGTGGTCAGTTCCAGGGTGAAGGACTTGTCGATTTTCAGCCCGCTGAAGTGGTACTGGTGCACATAACTGAGGGACGAGAACCCGGCGCCGAAGTCATCGAGCACCACCGAGACGCCGTTGTCCGCCAAGTGCTTCATGGCTTGACGCGCCAGTTCAGGCTCGGCCACCAGCGCGCCTTCGGTGAGTTCCAGGCAGATGCGCGACGGCGCCACCCCGTGCTGGCTCAGCAAACCGAGGACTTCGCTGGAAAACTCCGGGCGGGTGATGCTGTAGCTGGAACAGTTGACGTGCACCGTCGGCCAATGGGCATGGTCGGGATGGGCAAGAATCGCCACCACCTGCTGCAGCATGTAGAGGTCCAGACGGCCGATCAGGCGCAGACCTTCCAGCGCCGGCAGAAACTGACCCGGCGCTACGATACGGCCATCGGCCTGACGCCAGCGAATAAGGGCTTCGAGGGCGAGAATCCGGCCGCTGGCCACGTCGATGATGGGCTGAAAATACGGCAGCAGTTCGTCGGTGCGCTTGAGGGCGTTGCGCAGCGCGGTCTCCTGCTCCATCTGGTCGGACACCTCGCGGCGCACTTCCTGGTTGAACACCGCGTAGCTGTCGCGCCCGGCGTTCTTGACCCGGTACATGGCCGTATCGGCGTCGCGAAGCAAATCCGCCGGCTCGCTGTGAAACTGCAGGTCGGCGCCGACCACGCCGATGCTGCAGGATGAAAACACCGCGTGGCCGTCGATGTAGAACGGAACGTCGAAGGCCAGCAGAATGCGCTCGGCAATCGCCACGGTGACGTCAGGCGGCGCGGCGTAAGCCAGCACCGCGAATTCATCGCCGCCCAGCCGGGCGAGCAAGTCGCTGTCTCGCATGCAGTGGCGCAAGCGGTCGGCGGCCTGAATCAGCAGCAGATCGCCCGAGTGATGGCCGAGGCTGTCATTGACCATCTTGAAGCGGTCGAGGTCGATGAACATCACCGCCAGTTCTTCGCCCTTCTGGGAGAATTTCTCCCACGCGTCTCTCAGGCGCTGCTGCAAATGGCTGCGGTTGGGCAGTCCGGTCAGCGCGTCGTGGGCGTTTTCGTGTTGCAGCTTGGCGTTGGCGTAGTCCAGCTCCCGGGTGCGGTCCTGAACCCGCGCTTCCAGGCGCAGGTTGGCGGTGTGAATGGCCTCGGCGGCGCTGCGCCGGGACAGTGCCGTGTCGATGTGGCGGGAGACGAAGGTCAGCAGCTCCTGATCGCGCAACGAGTAGCTGACATGGGAGGTGTAGCTCTGCACTGCCAGCACGCCCCGAACCACGTCGCCGTCGAACAGCGGAATGCCCAGCCATGAACTGGAACGGTTGACCTCGTTCTGCAGGGTGATCTCGCCGATGCTTTCCAGCCAGCGCGCCTCAGGGCCGTCGATCAGGCACGGCCGGCGCTGGCGGATGACGTATTCGGTAAAACCACGCTCGCCACGGCGCGGATCTGGGCGGCGGGTCAGGCGCTCGTCCACGTAGTACGGGAAGGTCACCTCGCCGGTGGCGTCGTCGAACAGCGCGATATAGAAGTTCAGGGCAAACAGCAGTTCGCCGACGATGCCGTGCAGGCTTTTGAACAGGTCGGTCATGTCGCCGGGTTGGCTGGACAGCTCAGTGATCTGGAACAGCGCGCTCTGCAAGTGCTCGGCGCGTTCGCGATCGGCCACCTCGTTGCGCAGGGCGTCGTTCAGGCGGGACAGCTCAAGGGTGCGGCGGGCGACGGTCTCTTCCAGTTGCGCGCGGTGCAGAATGCGGTCCAGGGCCATGGCCACGTGGCGGGCCACCACCAGAAACAGCTCCTGATCCTCGACGCTGTAGACCCGGGCGACGTCATAGACCTGCATCGCCAGCATGCCGAACACGTCGTCGGAGGCGTTTTTCAGCGGCGCGCCCATCCAGAATTCCGGGCGATGGCCCACGCAGTGGAAGCGATCCAGCACCCGCGCCCGCTCGATGGCGGCGGCATCGACGAACAGCGCCTGCTCGGTGGTCAGCACATAACCGGTCATGGACAGCCGCTCGGGATCGAGAAACTCGTAGGTTTCCGCCTCGAGAGCGTCGAGGTCGGTGATGTCGATGTAATAGGGGTAAGTGATTTTGCCGCTGTGGCTTTCGTACAGGGCCAGGTAGAAGTTTTCCGCGTCGATCAGGGTCGAGAGCTGCTTGTGCACGCCTTGCAGAAACGCCGAACGGTCACGGGTCGAGCTGGCCAGGTAGGTGATTTCATAGAGGACCCGCTGGGTGGCCTGGGCCCGGGCCAGCGCATCGGTCTGCAGGCGCAGGCCCAGACGCCCGGCCAGCTCGGCGAAAAATGGATCGCCGGCGTACGCGTCCGGCATCAACAGCCAGCCCAGCGCGGACTCGCCATGGCCGGTCACCCAACGCTGCAAATGGTGCTTGCGGCAGTAGCCGTCGAATTCTTCACGGGGTATCAACGTCGGCCAGTCCGTGGCGGAACTGCCCTGCCCCAACAGGTGCATTTGCTGGCCTGCACGGTAAGCGGCCCAGCTCAACTCCGGTGCAGCCTCACGCGCGGCGCGCAGTAGGGCGTCCAGCGAACTCTCCTCGGTCAATCCCCCCACGGCCGACAGGCCGTTATCGCCGGGTGCGGAGATCCGCTCGTCGGCAATCGGCGTGTACCCGGAGAGGGTGGAAAGTGGGGAATTCATAGGCGCTCCATTGCCAGCGTCGGACTGAGCTATCTTCATGGGGTGTGACAGAAGGTTGCAAGCGCCATATTCGGATTTGCGGTCTATTCGCGACGAAAAAACCGTATTCCACGACATTTATTGAAATCACACGCTGCACAGCCCTATAGCGGCCCGCAAACGGAAAGATTTAACCCGGCACTCTATTCACACGGCTCGTCAAACAGCCCGGCAGTGACGGTTTCATGTTTCGGCATTGACCTTTGCGCGCCCTCGCCTGTCACTGATTGCTGTTACCCGTCTTTTGCCCCACTGGAGATGATCACCCCATGATCAAGACTTACAGCTACGCCGCGCAAAAACCCACTGACAAGCTGGCTCCGTTGCAGATCGAACGCCGCGAGCCGGGCGCCGATGACGTGCAGATCGACATCCTGTTCTGCGGCGTCTGCCACTCGGACCTGCACACCGCGCGCAACGAGTGGAACAACACGCTGTATCCATCGGTGCCGGGCCACGAGATCGTCGGCAAGGTCACCGCGGTCGGCGCCAACGTCACCCGCTTCAAGGTCGGCGATCTCGCTGGCGTCGGCTGCATGGTCGACAGCTGCCAGCACTGCGCGTCCTGCGCGGAAGGCGAAGAGCAATACTGCGAAAACGGCTTCACCGGCACTTACAACGGCCCCGTGTTTGGCGGCGAGAACACCTTCGGTGGCTACTCCGACAAGATCGTGGTGAAAGAGAAGTTCGTCCTGAAGATTTCCCACAGCGACAACCTGGCCGCCGTCGCGCCGTTGCTCTGCGCCGGGATCACCACTTACTCGCCGCTGCACCACTGGAAAGTCGGCCCGGGCAAGAAGGTGGGCGTGGTCGGGCTGGGCGGTCTCGGTCACATGGCGGTGAAGATCGCCCACGCCATGGGCGCCCACGTGGTGCTGTTCACCACCTCGCCGAACAAGCGCGAAGACGGCCTGCGCCTGGGCGCCGATGAAGTCATCGTGTCGAAAAACGCCGATGAAATGGCGACCCAGACCAATCAGCTCGACTTCATCCTCAACACCGTGGCGGCACCGCACAACCTTGACCCGTTCCTGAACCTGCTCAAGCGCGACGGCACCATGACCCTGGTCGGCGCGCCGGATCAGCCGCACCCGTCGCCAGGCGTGTTCAACCTGATCTTCAAGCGCCGCAGCATTGCCGGCTCGCTGATCGGCGGGATTCAGGAAACCCAGGACATGCTGGATTTCTGTGCCAGGCACGGCATCGTCTCGGACATCGAGATGATCCACATGAAGGACATCAACGAAGCCTACGAACGCATGATCAAGGGCGACGTGAAGTACCGCTTTGTCATCGACATGGCGACCCTGAAAGAAGAAGCGTCGGCCGCCTGATGCCTGGGGTACCCGGGTGCGGTTTCGCCGCCCCCGGGCACTCGTAACATGCTGTGATTTTTCCGCTCGTGAAATATCCGCAACCATCCCCCGGTGCTTCGGTCACAACCCTTGAGCCATGGCCAGCACCGCCTGCTTTCCTGATCCCGACAAGGCGCCAGCCCTCGCTGCTGACACAAGCGCCACGGATTATAGAGCACGACTCACAAGTGCATGCACGGATTCAACCGAATGCAGTGCCTGCGCATTGGTTATCGTTGAAGACTGCCGTCTTTTGAAGACTGCCCTTGGCCCCAGCCATACCGGATACCGTTCCACCTGCCGTCCCTGCCCGCGCGTCCGCCCACCGTCGGCCGCCAGGTCTGACCCAACGCTGACGAGGAACCCGCTCATGACCGATCAGCCTGATCGCCCCAACAAAGAAGAACTGTCTTGTGACCTCAAGGCCTTCACCGTCCCGTCCCGCCGCAACTTCCTGAAGTCCATCGGCGTGTCCAGCCTCGCTGCCGCGACGGCGCCGATCTGGACCCAGGCGCTGGCAGCCCAGGCGGCCGTCGCCGATGACATTGACCCGCCCGCGCCAGACGAGCGGCGCATGACCCTGAAGGTCAACGGCCAGGCCCACACCCTGAACCTGCCGGCCAACGCGGCGCTGCTTGATGTGCTGCGTGATCGCCTGCAGCTCACTGGCACCAAGAAAGGCTGCGACCACGGCCAGTGCGGCGCCTGCACCGTCCACGTCAACGGCGTGGCGATCAATTCGTGCCTGTCCCTCGCGGCGATGCACGAAGGCGACGACATCACCACCATCGAAGGCCTGGCCCAGAACGGCAAGCTGCACCCGGTGCAGGAAGCCTTCTGGGAACACGATGCCTACCAGTGCGGCTATTGCACCTCGGGGCAGATCATGAGCGCGGCTGCGTTGTTGAAAGACAAAAACATCGGCACCGACGATCACAGCGTGCGCGAAGCCATGAGCGGCAACATCTGCCGTTGCGGCGCCTACAAGAACATCCTCGCGGCGATCCAGTCGGCGCGCATCAACGTCCAGGAGGTGAGCTGATGAGAGCCTTTGATTACGTGCGCGCCAACACGGTCGAACAGGCCGTGACGACCCACGCGCAAAGCCCGACGACCTTCTTCCTCGCCGGCGGCACGACATTGCTAGACTTGGTAAAGCTGGACATCATGCCGGCGGATCAAGTGATCGACGTCAACCACCTGTCCCTCAAGCAGATCGAGGTGCAGAAGGACGGCAGCGTGCGCATCGGTGCGCTGGTCAGCAATACCGAACTGGCCCATCACCCGCACATCGTCGAGCACTACGCCGTGCTGTCCCAGGCGTTGCTGTCCGGCGCCACCACTCAGCTGCGCAACAAGGCCACGACCGCCGGCAACGTGATGCAACGGGTGCGCTGCAACTATTTCCGCGACGGTTATTCACCGTGCAACAAGCGCGAGCCGGGCTCGGGCTGTGCGGCCATTGACGGCCACAACCGCAGTGTTCACGCGGTGCTCGGCACCAGCGACCAGTGCATCGCGACCCATCCTTCGGACATGTGCGTGGCGATGGTCGCCATTGGCGCGACCGTCGAGGTGCAAGGGCCGAAGGGCAAGCGCAGCGTAGACTTCGCTGACTTCCACCTGCTGCCCGGTGCGACGCCGTGGAAAGAGCACGCACTGCTGGACGATGAGTTGATCACCCACGTGGTGCTCGCCGCGCCGCTGGCCGGCAACAAGTCTGCGTACCTGAAGCTGCGAGATCGCGCCTCGTACCAGTTCGCCCTGGCGTCCAGCGCGGTGATCGTCGTCATGGACGGCAACACCGTACGTGACGCGCGGGTGGCGCTGGGCGGTGTCGGCACCAAACCCTGGCGCTCGCTTGAAGCCGAGCAGGCGCTCAAAGGCCAGACGTTGACGCCGCAGACCCTCGAGCAAGTCGCCGCCATCGCCCTCAAGGGCGCCAAAGCCTATCGCCACAACGCCTACAAGATCGCATTGGGGCAGCAGGCCATCATGCGCAACCTCGGCACCTTGAACGCCTGACCGGAGGATTCACCATGACTGATGCAATGATTGGCTCGGCACCCCGCCGCATTGATGGCCAGCGTAAGGTCACCGGCAGCGCGATGTACGCGTCCGACCATCACCTGAAAAATATGGCTTACGGCTACGGCGTGTTCAGCACCGTCGCCAGCGGCAAGATCACCGAACTGAAGCTGGACGACGCGCGCAAATCCCCCGGCGTGCTGGAGATTCTGCACCACGGCAACTTCCCCTCGCTCTACCACAACTCGACGCTGCCGATGTCCTTCGCGCAAATCCTCAAAGCGGCCAAGTCCGACGAAAGCCGTCTGCCGTTTGAAGACGACACGGTGCATTACGCCGGGCAGTTCGTTGCCCTGGTGGTGGCCGATACCTTTGAGCACGCGCGGGCCGCGGCCTACAAGATCAAAGTCAGCTACAGCAAGACCGACGCCGTGGCCAATCTCGACCAGGGCCTAAAAGCCGGCGCCTTGCAGGACGGCAGCCCGAACCACACCCGGGGTGATGCCGCCGCTGCGTTCGACAGCGCCGCCCACAGCATCGACGCCACCTACTCGACGCCGGTCGAAACCCATAACCCGATGGAAATGCACGCCACCGTCGCCAGTTGGGAAGACGGGCGCCTGATCGTTTATGAAGCCACCCAGGGCGTGGTCGCTCACCGCAATTCCCTGGCGAAAATCTTCGGCCTGATCCCGGAGAAGGTCGAGGTGCGGGCGCCGTTCATTGGCTCCGGCTTCGGCAGCAAGCTGTGGATCTGGCCCCATTCGGTCGCCGCCTGCGGCGCGGCCAAGGTGCTCAAGCGCCCCGTGCAACTGGTGGTGCCGCGTCAGCAGATGTTCACCACCACCGGCCACCGCCCGGAAACCCGTCAGCGCCTGCGCCTGGCGACCGATGACAAAGGCAAGCTGGTGTCGGTGCGCCACGAGTCGATCAACACCACCTCCTTCACCGACCCGTACAAGGAAAACTGCGGCACTTCGACCAAGAGCCTTTATAGCTGCGCCAATGTGCTGGTCACCCACAAGATCATCGAGGTCAATCGCGGCACGCCGACCTCCATGCGCGCGCCGGGTGCAGCGCCGGGGCTGTTCGCGCTCGAGTCGGCCATGGACGAAATGGCCGATAAAGTGGGCATGGACCCCCTTGAGTTTCGCAAGCTCAACGTTTCCGAGCGCGACGAAAGCCAGAACCTGCCGTGGTCCAGCAACCACCTGCAGGAATGCATCGACAAGGCCGCCGAGCGCTTTGGCTGGAGCAAACGCAACCCGACGCCGGGCTCAATGAAGGACGGCACCGAGATCATCGGTTATGGCATGGCCGCCTGTAACTGGGACGCCTATCGCACCCCGGCGGAAGCGCAAGTCGTGCTGCGCGCCGACGGCACGGCCTGGGCCATTTGCGGTGTGCAGGACATCGGCACCGGCACCTACACCATCGTTGCTCAAGTGGTCAGCAGCATCACCGGCATCCCGCTGGACAAGATCGAAGTCGAGCTGGGCAATTCATCATTCCCGCCCGCGCCGGTGTCGGGCGGATCATGGGCGACCGCGAGCGTGCTGCCGGCCATCGCTGAGGCCACTCGCCAGGCCGTCGAACAGCTGAAGGCGTTCGCGACTGCGCCCAAGGGCGTGTTTGCCGGGGCCAAGGCCGAGCAAGTGAGCTTCGAGCAGGGGCAGTTGAAAAGCGGCGACAAGACCTTCGCCATCGCTGATGTGCTCAAGGCGCAGAAGCAGGGCAGCGCCTTCGGTGAAGCGAAGACCGGCATGAACGACACCAGCAAGCACTCGTTCCGCTCCTTCGGCGTGCATTTTGTCGAAGTGCGCTGGGACCCCGGCATCTCGCGGCTGCGCGTCTCGCGGGTGGTCAGTGCCATCGACGTGGGCAAGGTGATCAACCAGAAAACCGCGCTCAATCAGGTTGAAGGGGCGATCGTCATGGGCGTCGGGATGGCGCTGTTTGAGGCGACCGACTTCGACGAGCGCAACGGCATGCCGGTGAACAACAACTACGCCGAATACGTGGTGCCGGTGCACGCTGACCAGCCGGAGATCGATGTGATCCTGCTGGACTACCCGGACTTCGAGCTCAACGAATTCGGCGCACGCGGGATCGGCGAGATCGGGATTACCGGGCTGGCTGCAGCGGTGGCGAATGCTGTCTCACATGCCACGGGTAAGCGGATTCGGGACCTGCCGATCACGCTGGACAAGCTGATGGAGTTGCCGCCGACGATGAGGGTCTGAGCCGGAAATTCCAGCGGGCTGAGCGCCCTCTTCCCGGCTAAAGCCGGGAAGCCTTTGATTTTGATTGATCGTTCCCACGCTCCGCGTGGGAATGCCGCACTGGACGCTCCGCGTCCCAAAGCTGACGCGGAGCGTCATGGTATGAATTCCCACGCGGACCGTGGGAACGATCATCGCGTCGCTTGGGGGACGATCATTACTCAGGCACGCAATCCTTGCGCGGCACCCAGCAGCCCTTTGAATTTCCCGTAACGCGCGCTCAATACATCCTGCACCGCCGGCATCGGCTGATACCGCACCTTGACTGCCATCCCCTGCCCCAACAGCTCAGCCCCCTCACCGATCGACAGAAACCCCAGCTTCGCCGCACCGATGCACGCGCTCAGTTCGCTGCCGTGCAGGGTGTACACCTCGCGATCCAGGATGTTGGCCAGCAATTGCGCCCAGTATTCGCTGCGTGCCCCGCCGCCCACCAGCGCGCAGGCGTTGACCGTGGCTCCTGCGGACAACGTAGCGTTCATCGCATCCAGCAGCCCGAAACCCACGCCTTCAAGCACCGCATAACCCAACATCGCCGGCGTGCTGTCGTGCCCCAGGTTCATGAATCCGCCGCGCAACAGCGGGTCGTTGTGGGGCGTGCGCTCGCCCGCCAGGTAAGGCAGAAACAGCGGACTGGACACCGCCACCGGCTGATCGACCGGCAACTGCGCGTGAACCAGATCGAGCAACGCCTGCTCACTGGGCTGACCCAACAATCGGCTGACCCAGCGCAGACAGCTCGCCCCGGCCAGCATCGCGCCCATGGTGTACCAGCGCTGCGGCAACGCGTGGCAAAAGCTGTGCACGGCGCTGGCCGGGTTGCCCGCCGGATGATCGGTGATCGCGACGATCGCCGCGCTGGTGCCAAGGGTGACGAAGGCATCGCCGGCGTTGATCGCGCCGATGCCCACCGCCGAAACCGGGTTGTCACCCCCGCCTGCGGCCACGGGCAGACCCAACGGCAAACCCAGCGCATCCGCCGCCTCGGCACTCAGCCGGGCAGACAGTTGATCGGCTTCCAGCAACCGAGGCATGTGCTCGACCGTCAGCCCGGTGGCGTGGAGCATCGGCGCGTACCACTCGCGCTTTGCCACATCCAGCCATAAGGTGCCAGCGGCGTCAGACATGTCACTGACCTGCTCGCCGGTCAGCAGCAAACGCAGGTAATCCTTCGGCGACAACACGCTGGCGATGCGCGCGAACACCTGCGGTTCGTGCTGCTGCATCCACAGAAGTTTCGGCGCAGTGAGCCCGGCCATGGCCAGGCTGCCGGTGACCTCGGCGTAATCCGGGAAATCTTCGTTCAACTGCGACGCCTGAAGCACCGCGCGAGAGTCGTCCCAGAGAATCGCCGGATACAGCACCTGCTCCGCCGCATCCAGCAAAACCGCGCCGTGCATCTGCCCCGAGAAACCGATGCAACCGACCCGCGCCCATGCCTGGGGGTTAGTCGCCCGCAACTGGCCCAGCGCTGACAGACAGGCCTGCCACCAGTCAGCCGGAGTCTGCTCCGACCAACCCGACTGCCGGCGGCTGACTTCCACCCGGGCACCGGCCTGAGCCAGCACTTCGCCCTCGGCGCTCAGCAAAATGGCCTTCAGCTCGGACGTGCCGAGGTCGATGCCCAGGGAAACAAGCTGCTTCATGAAGGTGTCATTCCTGTCAGCGGACGCCTAAAGGCATCCGCACGAATTGCGAATGCGTAACGTCGGCGCCAGTCGCTCCGACAGTCGTTTGCCCTCGGGTTTATCGATGCGCTGCAACAGCAACTGCACCGCCCGCGCGCCCAGGGCCTGCACCGGCTGAGCGATCACACTCAAGCGCGGCAGGAAAAAGTCCGCCCAGTCGAAATCATCGAAACCCACCAGCGCCATCTGCTGCGGCACCTCAATGCTGGCGTCGCGCAGCGCGTGCATGGCGCCGATGGTCATCAGGTTATTCGCCGCCAGAATCGCCGTGGGCGGGGGCTTCAGGCGCAACAGCGCGGACGTGGCGACACGTGCCGATTCGCTGTTCGACTCGCCGTCGATCAGCAACTGCGGATCCCACGGCAGATCAGCCTCGACCAGCGCCTGCCGGTAGCCCTCAATACGCTCCTCCGTCGTGCTCAGCCCGCGATGCCCGGCAATCATGCCGATGCGCCGATGACCGTGGCCGATGAGGTGGGTCACCAACTCAGCGGTGGACTGGCGATTCTCGACGCCCACCTGATCAAAACCCTCCACCGCCATCCGGTCCACCAACACGCTGGGAATGGCGTTGCTGCGCAAGTACGCCAACGCTGCCTGCTGCGGATCGCTGGACGGCGCAAGCAGAATGCCGTCCACACGCCGATGGTGCAGCGCCTGCACCACCCGCAGTTCCTGGGCGGGATCGTCGTGGGTGTCGACGAACAACATCATGATGCCGTGGCGCGCGCATTCGGTTTCGATGGCGTGCACGGTCTCGCTGAAATAGTGGTTGGACAGCGCCGAAATCGCCACGCCGATGGTGTTGGTGCGCGAACGGGCCAGCGAGCGCGCCAGGGTGTTGGGGATGTAGCCCAAGTCCTGAACCGCCCGCTGCACCGCTTCCACCGTCTTGGCGCTGACCTTGCGCGTGCCGTTGAGCACGTGGGAAACGGTCGACGTCGATACCCGCGCCCGCTTCGCCACGTCTTCCATTTTGATCACTGCGCCGACTCCTTCAGGCCTGCGTCTCAGTGCTTGCTGGACCAGCCGCTGTAGGAACCGATGTTGTCGCGGGTGATTAGTTTTGGCGTCAGCTGGGTGACCGCTTCGGCCGGTTTCTTGTCATTGAGCAAATCGTTGCCGATGACCACCGCCTGCTGCGCCATGGCCCACGGGTCCTGGCTGGCGGACGCCTGAATCGAGGTATCGGACTTGAGGGCCTGCTCGATGTCCGGCGCGCCGTCCACCGACGTGATGACGATGCCGCTGCGTTTCAGCTGCTTGGCGGCCAGGTCACTGCCAATGGCCTGGGGGTCGTTGATCGCGAACAGACCGTCGATTTTCGGGAAGCGCGTCAGGTAACCCTGCATCGCGTTCAGGCCGCCTTCGCGGGAGCCTTTGGCGTCCTGATCGTCGGAAAGAATCTTGATCTCCGGCGCGGCGGCGAAGGCCGATTTGCAGCCGGTGACGCGGTCAGTCACGGCGGTGACTTGCGGGCCATTCTCGATGATCACGTTGCCCTTGCCCGACAGCTTGTCGACGATGAACTGACAGGCCAGCTTGCCCGCTTCGACGTTGTCGGTCTGCACGGTGGCGTCGACACCGGCGGCGCTGACGTCCACGGCCACGACCTTGATGCCGGCGGCCTGGGCCTTCTTGATCGCCGAAGCAATGGCCTTCGGGTCCACGGCGTTGATCAGGATCAGGTCAACGCCCGACGCAATGAAGTTGTCGATCTGGGAGAACTGCTTGCTCAGGTCGTAATCGGCGGAGACGGAAGTCACTTTGACGTTAGGGTTGAGCTCCATGGCCTTCGCCTTGGCGCCGTCGGCCAGGGTGACGAAATACGGGTTGCCCAGGGAACCCAGGGTGATGCCGACGGCTTTCAGCTCGCGGGCTTGAACGCCCTGGGACAGCAACGCGGCCAGGCACAGGGACACGACAGCAGGGAATTTGCGTTTGAAGTTCATGGGTTCTCTCTTGTGATTATTGTCGGAGTCTTCGTTGAAACGCGTGCAGCCAAACAGCGTTGAATCAGGTTCGCGCACCGGACTGGCGATAGCGATCCAGCGCCACCGCGCCGATGATCACGATGCCCTTGATGATGTATTGCCAGATATCGGACACGCCCAGCAGCACCAGGCCGTTGGTCAGCACCGCGATGATCAGCGCGCCGATCAGGGTGCCGCCGATGGTGCCGACGCCGCCGGTGAAACTGGTGCCGCCGAGGATCACCGCCGCGATGGCGTCCAGCTCATAGGACTGGCCCAGCTGCAGGCCGTTGGCAGCGAACAGGCGCGAAGCGCTCATCACTGCGCCGAGCCCGGCCAGCGCACCGGACACCGCGTAGACGAACAGCAACACCTTCCACACCTTGATCCCGGACAGGCGCGCCGCTTCGGGGTTGCCGCCCACCGAGTAGATCTGCACGCCCATCACCGTGCGGCGCAGGATGAACCACGAGACCACGATGACCGCCACGGCGATGATCACCAGCCACGGCACGCCGAACACCGAATCGTTACCGATGAAGGCGAACGGCAGGTCGGGGTTGAACACGGTTTTGTCGTCGGCCAGCAGACGCGCCAGGCCGCGCATGGCGGTGAGCGCACCGAGGGTGACAATGAACGGCGGCAGGCGCATGAAGGCAATCAGGCCACCATTGACCAGCCCCAGCAGCAGGCCGAAACCGACGCCGGCGGCAATGCCGAGCATGCCGAACTGCGGCGACATCGACGCTTGCAGGGCGACCACTGCGGAGGCCGCGAGAATCGCGCCCACCGAGAGGTCGATCCCCGCCGTCAGAATCACGAAGGTCATGCCGGCCGCCAACACCACGTTGACCGAGGCCTGCTGGGTGATGATCGACAGGTTTTGCCAGCTCATGAAGGTGTCGGTCATCAGCGAAAAGCCGATCAGCAACAGAATCAGCACCGGCAGCATGCCAACGGTGCGCATCAATTCGCGCGCACGTTCACGCTTGCTGATGGCGGCAACGGTGGGCGAGTTTTCCAGGGGCAGACTCATGGCCTGGTTTCCTTTTTATTGTTGTTGAATGGGGTGGTCGAAAGTATCGCGGGCGCCGTGGGCCGCGGCGGCTGCGGCGTTCTCGCTGCCTGTCGCCAGATCGATGATCCGTTCCTGAGAGATCTCCTGCCCGGACGCGCCGCCGACTTCGGCCACCAGTTCCCCTTCGCGCATGATCAGCACGCGGTCGCAGGTGCCTATGATTTCCGGCAGCTCGCTGGAGATCACCACAATGCCGACGCCGGCCTTGGCCAGTTCGTTGATGATTCGGTAGATCTCGGACTTGGAGCCGATGTCCACGCCGCGCGTTGGCTCGTCAAGAATCAGCACGTGGGGTTTGACCTCCAGCAGCCGCGCCAGCAGCACCTTCTGCTGATTGCCGCCGGACAGCGCGCCGACATTGACCTTGCCCGACGCCACGCGGATCGACAGCGAACGAATCGCCTCGATTGCCCGCTTCGCCCCACGTCCCCGATCGAGCACGCCGCCGGCATGGGCATCGTGCACGCAGGCGCAAACGTTGATGTTGTCGCGCACGCTCATGTCCAGAAACAGGCCTTGGGCCTTGCGATCTTCGGTCAGGTAAACCACCCCTGCACGGATGGCGTCGGTGGGGTTGCGCAGATCGGTGATCGCCTTGCCGGCCACTTCAAGGGTGCCGGAGGTGCGCGAATCAGCGGCAAAAATCAGACGCGCCAGTTCCGTGCGCCCTGCCCCGACCAGCCCGGCGATGCCCAGCACTTCGCCGGCGTGCAGATCAAAACTGCACGGCTTGACGCGCTTGCCGTCGGCCATGTCGCGCACGCGCATGACCACCGCGCCAGGGTCGTAGGCGGCGTGTTCTTTCTTGTAGAAACCTGACAGGTCGCGGCCGACCATCATCTTCACCAGCGCCTCGGCCGATAGCGCGTCGCGCTCCAGCATGCCGACGTACTCGCCGTCGCGCAGCACCGAGACCCGGTCGGACAGCTCATAGATTTCAGCCATGCGATGGCTGATGTAAATGATCGCCAGGCCCTGGTCACGCAGCTGTTTGATCAGCGCGAACAGGCGGTCGGTTTCCCGGGACGACAGCGGCGTGGTCGGCTCGTCCATCACCAAAATTTTCGCGTTGGCGTGCAGGGCCCGGGCAATCTCGACCAGTTGCCGCTCGGCAATCGACAGCACGCTGACCTTGGTGGACGGCTTGAAATCAGCACCCAGTCGCACCAGCACATCAACGCAGCCGGCTTCCATCGCCTTGCGGTCGATGCTCCAGCCACGGCGCAGTTCGCGGCCCAGGTAAATGTTTTCGGCGACGCTGAGGTTCGGGCACAGGCTCAGTTCCTGATAGATCACCGCGATGCCGCGCGCTTTGGCGGACAACGGGTCAAACGCGCTCAGGGCCTGGCCGTCGATGCGGATTTCGCCACCGGCATCGGCCTGATAGGCGCCGGACAAAATCTTCATCAGCGTCGACTTGCCCGCGCCGTTCTCGCCCATCAGGGCATGTACTTCACCGGCGTAGACCTTGAGGGCGACATTTTTCAGCACGCGCAGGCCGTTGAAGGTCTTGGAAATGGCGGTCATTTCCAGTACGGGTTGAGGGGACATAGCGAAGACGGCACTCATGGCCGGGCGGCCGATGAAGCAGCAATGACGAGCGCGGGCAGCACACGCGGCAATCGAGCAGACGAGCTGATCATGTGGATCTCCGAGGTTTCTTGTTTTTATGCCTGGGCCACCTCTTTGCGGGTGGCACTCGGGTATTGCTTTGTAATATTTCGGAACAGCTGAATCCTAGAACAGCTGAATCGATTCACGCAAGCGCTTGCTTCGGTATTTTCAGTTCGGGGATTGCGGCGCAAGGTCTGGCCCCTTCCCGGCTGAAGCCGGTCCTACCCAGCGCGGCAGAGGTCAGCCCTGCCCTTGATCGTCCCCGCGCTCCGCGTGGGGATGCAGCCTGTGACGCTCCGCGTCACCTCAAGGGGCAGAATGCGCGTCGTCTGCTGGACGCAGAGCGTCCGGGGCGGCATTACCACGCAGAGCGTGGGAACAATCGGTCGACGATACCAGCGCTCAGGCGAGAACCTCGAGTCCATGCTTTTGAACGATGCTCAGCAGCTTCAACCCCATGCCACCTGGACGCTTCGACCCCGCTTCCCACTGTTTGATCGTGGAGGTGCTGGTGTTCAGATAGCGGGCAAACACCGGCTGGCTGACATGACTTCCCTCGCGAATGGCTTTGATCTGTGCCGGGTCTATCGCAGCCAGGACCTCGGCGATGCAGTGCTGATCAAACTCGCGCATTGTGGCCTTGTCGATGGCACCGATACCCAGCAGAGCAGTGGCGGACTCATGCACCGAGGCCAGCGCGTCGCTCTTAATTCTTTTTTTCATGACAGATCTCCGTGAAATCCTGTCGATCCAGGAGCAGTTGTATTTGTTGACGGCTTAATTTTTCGTACACCTTGGCGAGCTTTCTGAAAGCTATAAGCTCCTGCCTGTTGATGTTGCTCTGAGTCTGTTTCGAGAACAGAAACTGATAGACCCAGTAAAACTTGCCCCTCGCCAAAATGATCGAGCGATGGCGGTTAGCGTTGAGTCGCTTCTTCCAGACGCCACCGCCCAGATCATCGGCTTGGCCGTTGAAAACCTCCCTTATTGCACTGCAAAGCTCGCTGTCCTCAATAGCTGCCTTCTTGGCTGCGAAGCAAAAACCCTTTGTTTTGAAAACCCTGTCCTGCATTTGGCTACCTACCCGTGGAGTAAAATCTACCACCCAGTGGTATACATCTCAAAATTGGGTTCGTCGCTTCACGATCGGCTACGCGCAGTTGGGGTCATTTCTGAAAACGCTGTGGGAAATAAATGTGGAGATCGTCCCCGCGCTCCGCGTGGGGATGCAGCCTGTGACGCTCCGCGTCACCTCCCGTTCTCGAATGCGCGTCTTCTGCCGGACGCGGAGCGTCCGGGGCGGCGTTACCACGCAGAGCGTGGGAACGATCGGCACTCGGCGCGAGTGGTGTTTCAGTGGGACCGGCTTCAGCCGGGAAGAGGCCGGGGTGATCACCTTCAATTCTGCGGTGCGATGCTGAAGCCGGTCCTACCAGGCGCTGCGGAGGTCGGGGCCGCGCGGCCACCTACGCAAATCTATGCACGTCGCTCGTCGAGGTGAGACGTTTCAGCCTGAATTTGCGGTAGCATTGCTGGCATTTAGATGACGGCCAGAATCAGGAAGCCTTATGTCCAGAATTTCCCACTCCGCTTTGCGTCGCAAATTCCGTGAGCAGCTGGCTTCGCAGCACTGCGTCGAGACGGCTTCAGTGTTCGATCCCATGTCGGCGCGCATTGCGGCGGATCTGGGCTTTGAGGTCGGTATTCTGGGCGGCTCGGTGGCGTCGCTGCAGGTGCTGGCAGCCCCTGATTTCGCGTTGATCACCTTGAGCGAGTTCGTCGAGCAGGCCACCCGCATCGGCCGCGTCGCGCAACTGCCTTTTATTGCCGACGCCGACCATGGCTACGGCAACGCCCTGAACGTCATGCGCACGGTGGAAGAACTGGAGCGCGCCGGTGTGGCGGCGCTGACCATCGAAGACACCTTGCTGCCGGCGCAATTCGGCCGCAAATCCACGGACCTGGTGTCCATCGAAGAAGGCATCGGCAAGGTCAAGGCCGCCCTTGAAGCCCGCGTCGATCCGGAACTGACGATCGTCGCCCGGACCAACGCCGGCGTGCTGCCGGTCCAGGACATCATCGAACGTACCCTGGCCTACGAAAAGGCCGGCGCCGACGGCATCTGCATCGTTGGCATCAAGGACTTCGAGCACCTGGAGCAGATTTCGGAAAAGCTCACCGTGCCGCTGATGCTGGTGACCTACGGCAACCCCGAGCTCAATGACCGCCAGCGCCTCGCCGATCTGGGCGTGCGGGTGGTGGTCGCCGGGCACGCGGCGTATTTCGCTGCGATCAAGGCTACCTACGACAGCCTCCGCGCCCAGCGCCAGGTCACCCACAGCACCTCGAATCACAGCGCCACCGAGCTGACCCACACCTACACCTTCCCGGAAAATTACGTGGCCTGGGCCAAGGATTTCATGGACGTGAAGGAGTGAGGCTGCGACGTGGCGCATGATTGCGTCACGCCGCCTGCACGCTTCATGCAGTTACCGCTGCGGTCCGCGACACCTTCCACGCCAACAGCGCGGCGACGAGCAAAAACACGCCGCTCGTGATAAATGTCGCGCTGTAGCCCACCCCGTCATACAGCAAGCCACCCGCCGTTGCGCCCAGCGTGATCGCCAGCTGGATCACCGCAACCATCAGCCCTCCTCCCGCCTCGGCGTCTTTGGGCAGCGTGCGGGTCAGCCAGGTGAACCATCCCACTGGCGCACAGGTTGAGATCAGACCCCAGGCGCCGAGCATCACCGCGGTCATGGCAAACGACTGACCGCACGCCAGCAGCACGATGGCAATGCCCGCCATCAGCACCGGAATGGCGATCAGTACCCGGTACAGACTTTTTGCCAATACGGCGCCAATCATCAGCGTCCCGGCCAGCCCTGAGACGCCGATGATCAGCAGCAGGATCGACAGCTTCGGCACATCGACCCTGGTCACTGATTCCAGAAACGGCCGCAGGTAGGTGAACAGCGCAAACTGGCCCATGAACAGGAAGGCTACCGCCGCCATCCCGTAGACCACCTTCGCGCGGCCTAGCAATCGAAACACGTCCATCGCCGATCCGGACGAGCGCTCACTGGGCATGCGCGGCAGCGTGAAGGCCTGCCAGCACAGCGCCAATGCAGCGAGCGGGACCACGCAGAAAAACGCGCCGCGCCAACCAATCAGCCCGCCCAGAAAACTGCCCAGAGGCGCCGCAACGGCGGTGGCCAGCGCCGTACCGCTCTGCACCATGGCGATGGCCCTGGGCACCATCGACTCGGGGGCAATGCGCATCATCACCGCCGTGCTCATCGACCATGAACCGCCGATCGCAACACCCAGCACCGCCCGACCGAACATCAGCACCGGGTAATTCGGCGCGAAGGCAACCATTGCCCCCGAAACGATCAGCAAGGCAGTCAGGGTCAGCAGCACCGGCTTGCGATCAAGCCCACGGGTCAGCGCAGACAGAAACAGACTGGTGACCACCGCAAAAAATCCCGAGATTGAGATCGCCTGACCTGCCTGGCCTTCGGTCAGGCTCAAGTCGGCAGCAATGGGCGTCAGCAGACTGACCGGTAAAAACTCGGACGCGACCAGCGCGAACGCACACAGCGACATCGCCAGCACGGCGCCCCACACACGGTGGGTTGTTTCGGTCATCGATACAGCGGGGGTGCCCATGAACATGCTCCAGCTCATTCAGCCCCGCCATGCAGCGGGGCCAGTGATCAACAAACGGCGCGCAAACCGCGCGTGCAACAAAAAGGACCCTTCCGGCAGGATCCGGCACGTGACCGGATCGAGCCGTCTTGAACAGCCTGGGGGTTACTTCAGATGGGTCTGAAAGAAAGACGTGAGCCTGTCGAAAGGAATCAGATCCACCCGGTCATATAAGTCCACGTGCCCGGCACCCGGAATGATCACCAGCTCTTTGGGCTGACCGGCCAGGCGATAAGCCTCCTCGCTGAACTCACGGGAATGGGCGTTCTCGCCGGCGATGAACAGCATTGGCCGCGGTGAAATCGTCTCGATGTCAGCGAACGGGTAGAAGTTCATGAACTTCACGTTGCTGGTCAGCGTGGGATGCGTGGTCAGCTCAGGCGACTGGCCCTTCGGGGTGAACTCGCCACGTGGGGTCCGGTAGAAATCGTAAAACTCACGCTCGATCGGGTTGGAGTGTTCGGTGAGTGTGTCCACGGTGCCGCTGGTGTACTGGGTTTTGCCGCCGGCAAACTCGACATCACGTTGTGCAGCGGCGGCCGCGATGGCCTCTTTGCGTTGCTCGACACTGACCGAGTGCTGCAGGCCGTTGCGATTGACGCCGCCCATGTCATACATGCTCACGGTCGCGACAGCCTTCATGCGTGGGTCGATCTTCGCAGCGCTGATGGCGAAACTGCCGCTGCCGCAGATACCCAGCACGCCGATGCGGTCGCGATCGACGAAGCCCTGGCTGCCGAGGTAGTCGACAGCGGCGCTGAAGTCTTCGGCGTAGATCTCGGGGGACACCAGATTGCGCGGCCGGCCTTCGCTTTCGCCCCAGAAGGACAGGTCGATGGCCAGCGTAATGAAACCCTGCTCGGCCAGTTTCTGCGCGTACAGGTTCGAGCTCTGTTCCTTCACGGCGCCCATGGGGTGACCGACGATGATCGCGGGGTACTTGCGGCCAGTGATCATGTCCTTCGGCACGAACAGGTTGCCCACTGTTTTCATCTCGTACTGGTTGTTGAACGTCACCTTCTGCCGGGTGACCTGTTCACTGGTGTAGAAGTTGTCAGCTCCGCTGGACATATCGGCTCCCATTGTCGCGAATGAGCTGACCAGCAAGGCCAGCCCCATCATCAGCTGTTTCATGAATGTCTCCGGCGCCAGGGCATGGCGCAAATGAAGTGTGCGATGCACATCTTCATGGCGCGGGCCGGGCAACCCGTAGAGCGATCCGGTGGTTTTCTTGCCTGATCCGATCAATCCCGAGGCGCGAGGCTGGACGGCTGTTTTGCCGGGCACGTACAGTTCCGGCTCAATGGCACAACAGCAAAACCAAGGGGAAAAACATGGGTGATACCGCGCTTTCAACGCTGGCGAAAGGCAGTGCCACCCGCGCCCGGTTGCAAACCCTGACGAACGCCATCGGGCACCTCACGCCGGCCTCCGGTGACTTTCCCACCGCCATCGCCGACCTCGGCCTGTTTCGTCGCGAAGCGCCCTCGCCGCCGGTCATGTGCATCCTCGCGCCGAGCATCGTGCTGGTGGTCCAGGGCGCCAAGGAAATGGTCATCGGCAGCGACGTCTACCCCTACGACACGACGCGCTTTCTGATCACCTCGCTGGACGTGCCGGCCAACTCCGCCGTGACCCTCGCCAGCGCGGACGTGCCGTGCCTGGGACTGGTGTTCAAGCTGGACCTGCGCACCTTGACCGAGCTGATCGCCCAAGGGGATGCGCCAACACCGAAGGCGCGCACCGTGGGCAAAAGCGCGGGCATCGCCAGCCTCACGTCCGCGCTGCTCGATCCCTTGGCCCGACTGGTCGACCTGTTGCAGGAGCCCGACGCCATTCCGGTGCTCTGGCCCCTGTTGCAGCGCGAGATTCATTTCCGCCTGCTCACATGCGATCAAGCGCCGCTGCTGCGACACATTGCGTCGGTCGACAGTCAGGGTTACCGCATCGCCAAGGCCATCGACTGGCTGAAGCTCAATTACGCGACAGCCCTGCGCGTCGAAGACCTGGCCGCGCGGGTGCAGATGAGCGCGCCGAACTTTCACCTGCACTTTCGCAACCTGACGTCCATGAGCCCGCTGCAGTACCAGAAATGGCTGCGCCTGAACGAAGCCCGGCGGCTGATGCTCAACGACCATCAAGACGCCGCCAGTGCAGCGTTCAAGGTCGGCTACGAAAGCCCGTCGCAGTTCAGTCGCGAGTACGGTCGGCTGTTTGGCGCACCGCCGAAAAAGGACATTACGCGGCTGCGCAGCCAGGCCGTGGCGGCGTCATGATCGTCTCCGCACCAGCCCCTCAGTCTTTTTTGACCGGCCCTGCCAGGTAGGTCTGCTCGGTCACCGGCTCCAGCCAGTCGACCGGCTTGCCGTCCAGCGCTTCATTGACCGCGACGTGTTGCATGGCAGTGGTGTCGGTCGCGCCGTGCCAGTGACGACGGCCGCAGTTACACCAGATCAGATCGCCCGGACGGATTTCGGTTTTCGGCCCGCCTTCACACTGGGTCCAGCCGACGCCATCGGTGACCAGCAGGATCTGGCCCAGCGGGTGGGTGTGCCAGTTAGTGCGGGCGCCCGGCTGGAAATTCACGATGGCCAGACCGACCCGCGCCGGTGCCGGGGCGCTGAAAATCCGGTCAATGCGCACGTCGCCGGTGAACCAGTCTGCGGGGCCCTTGATGGCTTTGGCCGAGCCGGCGCGGTGGATTTGCATGTCTTCAGCAGCGCTGTCAGTGGCGGTCATGTCAGATCTCCAGAAAGTGTGCAGCCAGCGTAACAAGGGCACATTGGCGACAGTATCCGTAGAATGCTTCGATCAAAATGAAGGAGCGCTTCGCAATGGCGGATTACAAACTCGATGATCTGGCGGTGTTCGTTGCAGTGGGTCGAGAAGGCAATTTCACCCGCGCCGCCGCCGCGCTGGGCATCTCCCCCTCCGCCGTCGGCCAGACCATGCGCCTGCTGGAAGAGCGTCTCGGCGTTCGCCTGCTCACCCGCACCACCCGCAGCGTGACCCGCACCGAGGTCGGCGAGCAGTTATTCAAGGGACTGGCGCCGCTGCTCGACAGCATTGAAGAGCAGGTCAACGCCGCCATCGAGCACAGCGGCCGCCCGTCCGGCACGGTGCGCATCACCGCCGACGAATTCGCCGCGCGTTACGTGCTCTGGCCTCGCCTCAAACCATTGCTCGATCAATACCCGGACATGACCATTGAGCTGGTCACCGACTACGGCCTGACCGACATCGTTGCCCAGCGCATCGACGCTGGTGTGCGCCTGGGTGACACCCTCGCGGCAGACATGATCGCCGCGCCGATTGCCCCGCCGTTGCGGCTGATGACCGTGGCGTCCCCCGAGTACCTGGCGCGGCATTCCACGCCGCAGGTGCCGGAGGACTTGCCCCGCCATCGCTGCATCAACCTGCGCCTGCCCACCCATGGCGCGCTGTACCAATGGGAATACGCGAAAGAAGGCCGCGAGATTCGCGTGCGCGTCGACGGGCCGCTGATCATGAACAGCGTGTTCCAGATACTGCAGGGCTGCCTGGACGGCGTCGGTCTGGCGCAGCTTCCCGAGGGGCTGGTGGCCGGGCCTATCGAGCAGGGGGAACTGGTGGAAGTGCTGGCCGATTGGTGCGAGCCGTTCGAGGGCTATCACCTTTACTACCCCAGCCGGCGCCAGCACACGGCAGCGTTTCGCGTGGTGCTGGACGCGCTGCGGATCAATCCGCTGGCGTGAGAATACGGGCCGGAAACGGGTTCAGAAGTCGAAGCTGAACTGATCCTGGGAACTGAGATCGATGGTCCGCGAGATCACGAACGGCAGGATCGCGTCGGCAATCGGCTGCAGCTGTTTGCTGATGTAGTGGTCGTAATCGATGGCCGCCGTACGCACTTCCAGCGGCTCGGGTCCGGCGACCGTGATCACGTAGCTGATCCAGCCGCCATTCTGGTACTGCAACGGCCGACCCTGCTGGCGGTTGTACTCATCGGCCAGCCGCGCGGCGCGCACATGGGGCGGCACGTTGCGTTCGTAATCGTCGAGGGCCCGGCGCAGGCGCTTGCGATAGACAAGTTGGCCGTCGAGCTCCCCGGCCAGGGTTCGGCCCACGTACTCCCGAATGTATTCCTGAAACGGCTGACGCTGGAAAATCCGCAGGTACAGCTCCTGCTGAAAAGTCCGGGCCAGCGGCGACCAGTCAGTGCGCACGACCTCCAGCCCCTTGTAGACCATTTCGTCTTTGCCATCGGCGCGGGTCACCAAACCTGCATAACGCTTCTTGCTGCCCTCCTCCGCGCCGCGAATGGTCGGCATCAGGAAGCGCTTGAAGTGGGTTTCGAATTGCAGCTCGAGCGCACTCTCCAGCCCGTATTCCTCTTTCACATGAGCGCGCCACCAGTCGTTGACCTGCTTGACCAGCGCGGTGCCGATCTGCGCGGCATCGTCCTGCTCATGGGCTTTTTTCAGCCAGACGAACGTCGAGTCGGTATCGCCGTAGATCACCTCGTAACCCTGGGCTTCGATCAGCAGCCGGGTCTGGTGCATGATCTCGTGCCCGCGCAGGGTGATCGATGACGCCAGCCGCGTGTCGAAGAACCGGCAACCGCTGGAACCGAGCACGCCGTAGAAAGCGTTCATGATGATTTTCAGCGCCTGGGACAGCGGCGCATTACGCTCGCGTTTGGCCACCTCGCGCCCTTCGGCCACCCGCGAAACGATGGCCGGCAGACAATGCCGGGTTCGGGAAAAACGCGCGCCACGAAAGCCTTCCACCGACTCGCTGTCGTCGGGGTGCTTGAGGCCTTCGATCAAGCCTACGGGGTCAATCAGAAAGGTGCGGATGATCGACGGATACAGGCTCTTGTAATCGAGCACCAACACCGATTCGTACAGCCCGGGGCGCGAATCCATGACGAAACCGCCGGGGCTGGCTTCCGGCATGCGCTCGCCCAGGTTCGGCGCGACGAAGCCCTGGCGGTGCATCAGCGGAATGTACAAATGCTCGAACGCGGCCACCGAACCGCCGCTTCGATCCACCGGCAGGCCGGTCACCGTGGCGCGTTCGAGGAGGAAGGTGAGCAGCTCGGTCTTGGCGAAAATCTGCGTGACCAGCTCGCAGTCCTTGAGGTTGTAACGCGCCAGCGCCGGCTTGTCCTCGGCGAACATGCGGTTGATCTCGTCCATGCGCTGGTACGGGTTGTCGATGGCTTTGCCTTCGCCGAGGAGCGTCTGCGACACGTTTTCCAGACTGAACGACGGAAAGCTCCAGGTCGCCGAACGCAGCGCTTCGATGCCGTCGATGATCAAGCGCCCGGCCGCCGCCGCGAAGAAGTGATTGTTGCGCGCGCCGTGTTCGCGCCAGGTCATCACCTCCCCGCCGCGCCCCAGACGCAGCGGCACATTCAAGCGCCGAGCGTGCTCGTGCAGCACGCGCAGATCGAACTGCACCACGTTCCAGCCGATGATCCCGTCGGGGTCATGGCGGGCCATCCATTCGTTGAGTTTCTCCAGCAGCGCAACGCGGGTGTCGCAGTATTCGAGCTTGAAATTCACCTGGGCGTCGTCGCCATTGGCCGGGCCGAGCATGTACACCTGACGCTCGCCGCAGCCGTGCAGGCCGATGCAATACAGCTCGCCGCGCTCGGTGGTTTCGATGTCCAGCGAGACCAGTTTCAGGGTCGGTCGGTACCGTGGATCAGGCCTGAGTTGCGCGTCCAGCAACAGGCCATTGGCGTCCGGCCGCCCGCCGAACTGCACCGGCGCGGTGATGAAACGCTCCATCAGGTAGCGCTCGGGCGGGCGGATATCGGCTTCGTAGACGTCGACGCTGGCTTTGCGCAGGTCGCTTTCCAGGTTCATCAACTGGCGATGCTGACGCGTATACAGCCCCATCACCGGGCGATGGCGGAAATCACACAGCTCCAGTGGCTTGAGCTCGACATGGCGCTCGTTGCGCAACACGGCTTCAGCGCGCTCGCGGTGCAGCTCCGGGATAAACGCGACGGACGTCTGATACGGCAGGCGCACCTGGCGCGGCCCCTCGTCGGTGGCCAGCCAGAATTCCACTTCGGTGCCGGCGTCCGTGTCGCGCCAATGCCGGGTCAGGACGAAGCCCTGCTGTAAATCCACCGCTGCAACCTCGTCGCGTTTTATTTCAGACGGGGATTCTACGGTGAATGATGTAGGAAAGCGCGGCGGCTGCGGGAATAGGTAAGATCGCGACTTTGATGCCCTGCGGGCCTTTCGCGAGCAAGGTGGAGCGCCACCCCGGTCGCTCCTACATTTGCTTAAACGTGCCATGGCCTGACAGACCGAGTTGCCAGCTTTTGAGCAACATCGAAGGCTGGGCGGGGCCAAACAAGACGGGCAATGAAAGTCTTCCAGACTGCGGCACGTTGCAAAAAATGTGGGAGCGAGCTTGCTCGCGAAAGGCCCGAAGGGCTTCAAAGTTGCGATTCTGACTGTTCTATCCTACGGCAACGATGTCACAACAACTCGACCATCATCTGAGGGATCCAGCATGCACGTTCGACGTACCGCCCTGACGACTTCCATCCTCGCCGCGCTGTTGAGCGGCGGCGCCCTTTTTGCCGGCAGCGCCTATGCCGCCGATGTCTCCCCCGAGCAGTTATTGAAGAAGGCCGAGGCCGAGCAAAAACCTTATCTGGCCACCGTCAAGCAACTGGTCGACATCGACACCGGAACGGGTCAGGCACCCGGCCTGAAAATGGTCAGTGCGGTGCTGGTCGAACGGCTGAAGGCTTTAGGCGCAACAATCGAAACCACGCCGGCGACGCCCTCGACGGGCGATAACATCGTCGGCACCCTCAAGGGCACGGGCAGCAAATCCTTTCTGCTGATGATCCACTACGACACCGTGTTCGGTCCGGGTACCGCCGCCAAGCGGCCTTTCCGCGTCGACGGCGATCACGCCTACGGACCCGGCGTCGCCGATGCCAAAGGTGGCGTGGCCATGGTGCTGCATACCCTGAAGCTGCTGGAAGACCAGAAATTCAAGGACTTCGGCACGATCACCGTGCTGTTCAACCCTGACGAGGAAACGGGGTCCGCCGGCTCGAAAGCCCTCATCGCCGAACTCGCCCGCAAGCACGACTACGTGTTCTCGTTCGAGCCACCGGACAAGGACGCCGTGACCGTCGCCACCAACGGCATCAACGGCGTGTTCGTCGACGTCAAAGGCAAATCCTCCCACGCCGGCTCCGCCCCGGAAGCCGGGCGCAATGCGGCCATGGAACTGGCCCATCAACTGGTGCAGCTTAAGGACCTGGGCGATTCGGCCAAGGGCACTACGGTGAACTGGACCCTGATCAAAGGCGGCGAGAAGCGCAACATCATCCCGTCGAGCGCCGCGGCTGAGGGCGACATGCGCTATTCAGACCTGAGCGAATCCGATCGCGTATTGGCCGACGGTCAGCGCATCGTGCAGGGCAAAATGATCGACGGCACCGACGTCACCTTCCGCCTCGACAAAGGCCGCCCCCCACTGGCAAAAAACCCCGCAACCGACGCCCTCGCCAAAACCGCCCAGGCGATCTACGCCAAAACCGGCCGCACCCTCGAACCCATCGCCATGCGCTTCGGCACCGACGCCGGCTACGCCTACGTCCCCGACAGCCAAAAACCCGCCGTCCTCGAAACCATGGGCGTCGTCGGCGCCGGCCTCCACGCCGACGACGAATACATGGACCTCACCAGCATCGCCCCGAGGCTCTACCTGACGGCGGCGATGATCATGCAACTGTCTGAGAAATAATGCGGGGCGCTTTTTAGAGCTTGTCGATAGATCGCGACTTTGTTGCCCTTCGGGCCTTTCGCGAGCAAGCTCGCTCCCACATTTGCTTAAACGTGCCATGGCCTGATAGACCGAGTTGCCAGCTTTTGGGTTGCGTCGAAAATTGGGCGGGGCTACATAAGACGGGCTTTGATTTTCGCCTTTGATCATCATTACGACGCAAAAAGTCCAGACGACGCCAATCGCGACTTTGGTGCAGGCTGAACGCAGACGACGCGGAGTGGGCCGAGCCGCATGGATGCGGCGAGAGCGCCGTCAGGACATGGATGTCCGTTCGGCGCGGGCCCACGGAGCGTCGTCGAAGTGAGGGTATTCCGACGAAGGAGGAACCCAACCAGGAGCAAGCACCCTTGGTTACTTGGGGTGCTTTTCCAAGTAACTCGCCGAAGGCGAAACGTCTGCCCCCAGGCAGACGCTCTTGATCTTAAGGTCGTTGATCTTGATCTTGATCTTAAAAACCTCAACCGCGAAGCGCCCCTACGACGCCTGCCACGATCCGGTCCACATCGTTTGCATCAATCACCAACGGCGGCAACAGCCGAATCGTCTGCCCACGCGTCACATTGATCAACACCCCATACTCCTGCGCCGCCACCAGACACACATCCCGAATCGGCCGCCTCAACTCAATCCCGATCATCAACCCCATCCCCCGCACCTGCGCCACATCAGCGTGCCCCGCCAGCGCAGCGCGCAGACCCGCCAGCAACCGCTCCCCCTGCACCGCCGCATTGAGCAAAAGCCCCTCATCCTCAACGATATCCAACACCGTATAACCCACCCGGCACGCCAGCGGATTACCGCCAAACGTACTGCCATGACTGCCCGGCGTGAACAGCCGCGCCACCGCCGCCGTCGCCAGACACGCACCAATGGGAATGCCATTGCCCAGCGCCTTCGCCAGCGTCATCACATCCGGAACGATCCCCTCATGCTCGAACGCAAACCAGCGCCCCGTCCGACCCATGCCCGTCTGGATCTCATCCAGCATCATCAGCCAACCGTTTTGAGTGCAATGGTCGCGCAGTGCCTTCAGATAGCCCGGCGGCGGCAACGCCACACCGCCCTCGCCCTGAATCGGCTCGACCAGCACCGCGACGATGCGCTCGCCATGCGCCAACGTCGCCTGTTTAACCGCAACGATGTCACCGAACGCCACCTTCACGAACTCCCCCGACATCGGCTGATAACCCAGCCGCGCGGCGCCGTTATCGCTGGCCGACAACGTGCCGAGGGTGCGGCCGTGAAAGGCGTTGTCCATCACCAGCACCAGCGGATGCTCGATGCCCTTGGCCCAGCCATACAAACGCGCCAGCTTGAGCGCGGTTTCGTTGGCCTCGGCGCCGGAATTGTTGAAAAACACCTGCTCCAGGCCCGACAGCCGGGTCAGACGTTGCGCCAGCTTCTGCTGCCAGTCGATGCGGTAATGGTTGGACGTGTGCAAGAGCAGCCCGGCCTGCTCGCTGATCGCGGCGACAATCTTTGGATGGCTGTGGCCGACGTTGGTCACCGCAACACCCGCGACGGCGTCCAGGTACAGACGGCCGCTGTCATCCCACAGCCGCGCGCCTTCGCCGCGGATGAAGCTCAACGGCATGGGTTTGTAGGTGTTCATCAGGCAGGCGGCGGTCATGTCGGTGGCTCCATCACGGGTAAGTGAGGCCAGTATCGTTAGCCCGTTCTGATGTATAAAGACCGCCATCCTTCAGTGACTTTAAAGCAGGACTTGATAATGGATGTATTTCTGGCGATGACGGTCTTCGTCAAAGTGGTCGAAGGCGGCAGCATGACCGCGGCCGCGCGCCAGTGCGAAATGTCGACGACCATGGTCGGCAATCACCTGAAAGCACTGGAGCAGCGCCTCGGAGTGAGCCTGTTGCAGCGCACCACGCGCCGGCAGAACCTGACCGAGTTTGGCCTCGAATACTACCGACGTTGCGTCGAAGTACTGGGGCTGGTGAATGATTCCGAGCGCATGGCCGAACAGGCCCAGACCGAGCCCAGCGGCACCTTGCGCGTCACCGCCCCGCCAGCCTTCGGCGCCGAACGGCTGGCGCCGTTGCTCAGCGATTTCGTCCAACGCTACCCGGAGATCAAGGTGGAGGTGGTGCTCAGCAATCAGACGATGGACCTGATCGAGCACGGTTTCGACGCCGCCATCCGCCTCGGCACCCCGGAATCTTCGGCCTTGATTGCCCGGCCCCTGCAGGACTACACCCTGACCATCTGCGCAGCGCCCGTCTATTTGAAGCGTCGGGGTACACCGAAAACCGCCGATGACCTGCGCGACCACGACTGCCTGGCGTTCGCCTACCCCGCCGGCGATGACTGGCGTGCCGCCGACAAATTATGGCGCCTGACCGGGCCCGACGGCGTGATGGAGGTGCCGGTGTCGGGCTCGATGATCGTCAACAGCACGCCGGCGCTGCGCCAGGCCGTGCTCGCCGGCATGGGCGTGTCGATGCTGCCCGACGTGCTGATCAGCGAGGACATCGCCAGCGGAAAGCTCGTGCCACTGCTGCAGGATTATCAACCGCCCAGCCGCACGCTGTGGCTGATGTACCCCCAGGACCGCTATCGCCTGCCCAAGGTGCGGCAGTTCGTCGAACATGCTTTACGGGCCTGGGGCAAATAAGCGCTCACGCCAGCGAAGTCGTCAACGCGAATTGATAGCAGGCATGTCGGGTATCGACCGACAGAAATAGTGCCCCGGGGTCCCCATCGATACAGTCGTTGCAACACTCAACGACAGGCATCGAGGTCGACAATGTCACGCGCCATCAAATTTCATCGCTTCGGCAAAGCCGATGTGCTCAGTTGCGAGGAGCAGCCTGACCGGTCCCCCGGCCCACAGGAAGTGCTGGTTCGTGCCGAAGCCATCGGCATCAGCTGGGACGACGTACTGTGGCGGCAGAACCTGTCACTGGCACCGGTGCAACTGCCAGCGGGTCTGGGCAGTGAAATGGCCGGCGTCGTCGAAGCCGTGGGCGCTGGCGTGACCGACTTGAAGGTGGGCGACAAGGTGGCGAGCTTCAAAGCCATGAGCGCCAACCAGTACCCGGTGTGTGGCGACCACGTGATGGTCCCGCGCAATGCGCTGACCCTTTACCCCGACGCACTGACGCCCGTGGAAGCCAGCGTTCACTACACGCCGATGCTGCTGGCCTGGTTTGCCTTCATCGACCTCGCCAACGTGCAACCGGGCCAGACCGTGCTCGTCACCGACGCGACGTACAGCCCCGGCATTGCCTTCGTGCAGTTGGGCAAGGCGTTGGGCCTGCGGGTGATCGCGGCGACGCCCCATGGGCAAGACCGTGAATACCTGCTGGCGAACGGCGCCGATCGGGTGATCGTCACCGACGAGGACGACATCGGCCTGCGCATCGAGTCGCTGACCCACGGCCATGGCATCGAAGCGGTGTTCGACGGACTGGGCGGCATGCAGATGTCGATGCTCGGTGACGTGCTGGCGCCCCGCGGCAGCCTGGTGCTGTACGGCCTGCGCGGTGGCAACAAAACGCCTTTCCCGGCGCAGCAGGCATTCCGCAAGAACATGCGCTTCCACGTGCATTGCCTGGAAAACTTCACCGGCAAACCGGAGCTGGGCATCGAGCAGAATGGCCCGGCGCTGCAACGGGCACTGGACGCTATCAACGATCTGACGGCCAAGGGTCTGCTCAAGCCGGACATCCACCGCACCTGGCCCTTCGAGCAGTTCGGCAAGGCCCACAACCACCTCGACGAGCATCCCGTGCGCGGTCGCGTGGTGCTGAAAGTCAGATGAGCGCACGCCGCCATTCACATGGGGTAACAGACCTGAAGAACTGCCTTGGTTGACGTCGGTGACGCGGCGGCCACACTCCAGAAAAGGACTTCCCGAGCGAATGACCGCTCACCCCGCTCCGCCCTCGGAGCCTCACCACACGTCAAGGAATGACTGTATGCCCCTTAACCCATCGGCTTCACCCCGTCCGCCCCATCTCGACTGGATGGCGCACATCCCGGAACTCGCGCAGTTGCGCATTGACCAACTCATCCTCCCCGGCGCCCACAACGCCGGCAGCGACAAGCTGTCACCCAACTTCGCCGTCCCCCAGGAGATGGCCCAGGACGTCGCGCCCCTGGAGCAATTGCGCCAGGGGGTGCGCGCGCTGGATTTGCGCGTGGCGTTTTATTCGAAGTATGAAAAGGGTGACCCGCGGCGTTTTCAGCTGTTCCACCTGACCTCGTCAGGGCGCACGGTCGCCGGAGACATTCTGGCGTGCGTCCATGCATTTTTTGAAGAACTGGAACAGAACGGCTCCCCGGCGCGTGAAATCGTCATTCTGGATTTCCATCAGTTCAAGGATTTCACTGAACTGACCCACAGGGAATTTCAGAACCTGCTAACCAAAACCCTTGGCCCGAGGGCTGTGCCACGGCAGCTGAGCAGGCTGACGCTGGAAGGCATCTGGCGTGATCATCCGGGCAAAAACGTCGTGCTTGCCTATAACAGGCGCTCCGGCGACGAGCTGCTGTGGGACGGGGTCAAGCAGCGCTGGCCGGGAGAAAACCTGTTCAACACCAACACCTTGAAGGCGTTCGTCAACGAAGTGGCAGTGGAAAACAAACCCGAGTTCAGCCTGACCGCCATCCAGTGCGCCAAGTATTCATTGCCGCTGCACGCGCCCAGTGATTTGAGCGGGAAGATCGATCAGTGGTTCGAGTCGACGAACGAGAACAGCTTCATCCAGAATTTCTACATCATCAACACCGACTGGACCCTGCGCAGCACGCTGGTCGCCCATTGCCGTCACGCCAATGGTATGCGTGCCCGCTTCAACCTGCGCCATCCCGATCAGCCGTTGCAACCCAGGCGGCGAGCCGTCAGCAGCGCGTGATCAAACCCTGTCGGGCGACGCGGATCAGTTGGTGAATCACCGCTTCCGCGCGCTCGGCAGCGGGCGCCTGAATCACGGCCAGGTCGAACTGGTCGTTGCTGAAGCGCTCAAGGGCATCGTCGGTTTCGATGAATTGAATGAGGAAAGCGTGCGGGCCGCCCTGGCGACGCGGCCAGCCGTCCAGGTAACGCAGCAACGTCGGCTGATGGGCGCCGCCCAGAAGGATTTGTGGATTACGACGATTGAACTGGCTGGCGATGGGGGCCAGACGAACGAGGGGACGCGGGTGGGAATGACTGCTCATAGTGTCGTTTTCTCTGCCTCATTGATCCGCTGGGCAGCGGTGAGAGGCAACACCGAACCAGCGCTTTAGCGGAATTTCGATGACGAATGACCGTCACCCGGCGCCCCGCAAGTAGCTGTTTAAATCGGCGCATGAACGGCATCCTAGAGAAGCGCTGTAGGCATTGTCAATCGACGGATACTGTCGCGCCCCTGTCTAAACGGACGCAAAAAAATCCCGACGCTCTGAGTGACCGGGAGAATCAGCGACGCGCGATCAATCGGTCGACGGACAGGCGACCCGCGCCTTCGAACAGCACCGCCACCGCAGCGGCGATCAGCGCCAGTCCGAACTCATAACCGTTGTTGGCCATGAACAAGCCGTTGTGGATGTGCACCGAGAGAATCGCCACCACCAGCATCACGATCACCACCAGCGCTGCAGGCCGTGCCAGCAAGCCAAGGAACAGCGCCAGACCGCCGAAGAATTCCGCGCTGCCGGACATCAACGCCATCAGGTAGCCAGGGTTCAGGCCCAGGCTCGCCATGTACTGGCCAGTGCCTTCCAGGCCATAGCCGCCGAACATACCGAACAGTTTCTGGCTGCCGTGGGCCATTAGGATGATGCCGATGAGAATCCGCAGGCCGGTGATGCCGAAACCGGCATGGGTGTTGAAGATCGATTTAAGTTGAGCATTCATGGCGGTTAATTCCGTTTGAGTTGAGAATGGCGCCATCTTAATCGGTTTTATAAATATGAAAATCGCAAAATACGCGTTATACGTATCGAATCCTTGGATCTGTCACCGTGCCTCAGGACGTTCCAATGAACTGCGGGCCTGGTCGAACGCCAGGTAGTACTTGTTGACGCTGTTCACGTAGCTCACGACGTTCTTGCCGCCCTGCTCCATGGCCACGCGCTCGACCTGAAAAAACCACTGGTTCGGGTTGAGCCCCTGGCGCTTCGCCTCCGCACGCATGGCCTGCACGCGCTCCGGGCCGAGGTTGTAGGCAGCCAGGGTAAACGCCATGCGCTCACGCTCGTTGATTTTCGGGCTGGCGAAAAACTTGCGCCGCAGCAGCGCCATGTATTTGCTCGCCGCCTGCACGTTACCGTCGAGGTCGTGAATGTTGTCGACGCCGACGCGCTGGGCGGCCGACGGGGTGATCTGCAGCAGACCGGTGGCGCCGCTGCCACCCTTGGCGACCGGGTTGAGCGCCGACTCCTTGAAGGCCACGGCGGCGAGGTCGAGCCAGTCCATCTTCTGTTTGTCGGCGTGCAATTGCAGCGTGGGACGCAGTTTCTCCAGGCGCTGACGGTCTTCGCGCGCCAGCGGATTGTGGATCTGGTAGCGGTCCTTGTAGGCGGTCTGGAAGGCGGCGTCCTGATTGCGCGGCGGTTCGTAGGTTTGCAGGAAATGGTCGACGGCGCCGCGCAACACCACGGCGTCCTTGCGCACGAACCAGTTCATGTCCCCCGGATCGCTCAAGGCAGCAGCGCGGTCGATCCGCAGCTTCGGCATCACTTTGGCCCAGCGCTCGGCGATGGGTTGCTCGACCACGGTCAGGTGGTAAACACCGGCCTGAACCATTTCCAGCACGTCTTCCACGGCCAGACTCGGGTCAACCCATTCGATCTTCACCGGCGGCAGCTTGCGCAGGGCCAGCTTCTGATTCAGCTGCAGGATGGCCTCATCGGCGGCGCTGCCGCTGGTGAGCATCAGCGTGCGGCCCGAGAGCTGTTCGGGACGCCGGAGGCCGCGCTCACCCTTGACGCCCACCACCACCAGCGGCACCTGGGCGACCACCGGTTCAGACGCGTCGACGTAGCGGGCGGCGCTGGCGTCCAGGAGTTCGCCCGGCGCAACCATGTCGCCTTCGCCCCGCTGCAGCGCGGCGAGCAGCTGGTCCTTGGCTTTGGGAATGAGCTTGAGGGAGATCTTCTGACCGTCGCGGGCGTGGCTGTTGAGGTAGGTTTCGAACGCCTGCAAGCGACGGCACTCGACGCCAACGGGCTCACCCTGAACTTCGGCGGAGCTGTTGCGGCTCTGATTGACCAGCACCCGCAGGACTTTGCCACTGCGGATCGCCGGCAGGTCGCGCACCTGACTCTTTTTGATCACCACCGGCGGACCGGCGGGGCGCGGCGACGCGTGGCTGGGCACGGCCAGGACGCACATCAGGGAAAGCAGGGACGCTCGGATCATTGACGCTCCGATGAAAGGCCGAAAAAAACGGGCTTGAAGTCTGTGTCGCGCAGCTGAACGGCTCGTCGCGTGCATCGCGGCATGCGTCAACAAAAGCGGGATCACAGGATTGGGTATTCCAAGCAGTTGAACCTGCTTGTTTTTTATCGCTTCAATCGCTCTGGTATTCTTCTCGGCCTCTGGCCTGAGGTAGCACCATGCAACTAATAGACATTGGCGTCAACTTGACCAACCCCAGCTTCGCCGCCCGCGAACATGAGGTGGTGGAACGCGCGTACGCCGCCGGCGTCGGCCAGTTGATCCTCACCGGCACCGACGTCGAAGGCAGCGAAGAGGCCTTGGCGTTATCCCGCCGGCTCGATGAAAGCGCCCAACGTCTGTTCAGCACTGCCGGCATTCATCCGCACTCGGCAAGCGCCTGGACGGGCGAAACCGAGAGCCAGCTCAGGGCGCTGCTGCGTGAAAAGACCGTCTGCGCCGTGGGTGAATGCGGGCTGGATTTCAATCGCGACTTCTCCCCTCGCCCGCAGCAGGAAAAGGTTCTGGAAGCGCATCTGGCACTGGCCGTCGAGCTGCAATTACCGGTGTTTCTCCATGAGCGCGATGCCGACGAGCGCCTGCTCGCCATTTTGCGGGACTACCGCGATCAGCTCCCGGCGGCGGTGGTGCATTGCTTCACCGGAGAAAAACGCGCGCTGTTCAACTATCTGGATCTGGACCTGCACATCGGCATCACCGGGTGGATCTGCGACGAGCGCCGGGGCACGCACCTGCACCCGCTGGTCCGCGAGATTCCCCGCGGCCGGTTGATGCTGGAAAGCGACGCGCCCTATCTGCTGCCCCGCACCTTGCGGCCCAAACCAAAGAACGGCCGCAACGAACCGGCCTATCTGCCCGAGGTCCTGCGCGAAGTGGCGCTGCACCGAGGCGAAAGCCCGGACGACGTTGCGGCCCACACCACCAATTGCGCTCGGGCGTTTTTTTCGTTGCCGGCGGTGGAAGCTGCCGTTCACGCATCGTAACAACAGGCTCTGCCTTGTTCCGCAGGTCAAAACGGTAGGAGCGCCGTCTGACCTGTCATCACATAAACACCGTTGATCCAGATCAACGCTTCGCGTCTTTAAAGCGCACAAAATGATGGCACCCTGCCTTATTTCGTGCACCCACAGAAGACTTCCACCATGGCCCGCTGGCTGAGCAATGTTTCGCTGAAATACAAGTTCTGGGCGGTCAACGCCGTTGCGTTTTTCACCACGCTGTTGCTGGTGCTTTACGCCCTGCAGCTGGAACAACACACCCGCGCCAACGATGCCAGAGCCGCCGCGCAGGCCGAGGCACAGTTGTTGAGCGCGTGGCCCGCCGGGCAATCACTGCCAGCTGCAGCCCACCGTCTGACGTATCCAGCGGGACAGGTGCCGGTGTTCAAAGGTCAGCCCCTGCCCTCGCTGAGCCCGGTTACCGGCTGGACTGACCTGACGGGTGTTTCCGACACAGACGGTACGCCACTGATCGGCGCCTATGTCATCCAGCGCGGTGACCAACGCATCGCCGTGCTCGCCGCTGCGCCACACCTGCTGCAATGGGTGGAGGTGCGTTTCGTCCAGTACGCCGTCGCAGTGTTCATTCTGATGCTCGCCATGCTCGGCGCATCGCAACTGCTGATCCGCTTTCTGCTGACCCACCTCAACACCCTCAAAGACGTGATGCTGCAGGTAGAAAGCAGCGGCGACCTCTCGGCGCGCGTGCCCCTGGCCGGTGAGGATGAAGTCGGGCAGATGGCCAAGGCCTTCAACGCCATGCAAGCCGGTTATCAACGCATCGTCACCACCGTTGCCCACTCCGCCGCCCGCCTGGATGCAGGCGCGGGCCAACTGGCGTCGGGCATGAGCGAGGTGCGCCAAGGCATGCTCGGCCAGCAGAGCGAGACCGATCAAGTGGCAACGGCCATCAATGAAATGACCGCCACCGTCCACCACATCGCTCAACACGCCGGTGCCACCCGTGATCAATCCCGGAACGCTGACCGGCTCGCGGGCACCGGCAAAGCCGTGGTTGATCGGGTAGAGACGTCCATCGCCGGGCTGTCCAGCGGGGTGCAACAGACGGCCGGGATGATCCAGCGGCTGGCCGAGGACAGTCAGAAAATCAACGGCGTCGTGAGCGTGATTCACAGCATCGCCGAACAAACCAACCTGCTCGCCCTCAACGCCGCCATCGAAGCGGCCCGCGCTGGGGAGATGGGACGCGGCTTCGCGGTGGTGGCCGATGAGGTGCGACATCTGGCGCGCCGGGTGCAGACGTCCACCGACGAGATCACCACCATGGTCTGCACTCTGCAGGCGGGTACCCGCGATGCGGTGGATTTCATGCAGGAAAGCTCGCACAAGGCCGACGACTGTGTGCAGCGCGCGCGGGAAGCGGGTCAGGCGCTGACGGCGATCACTGAAGCGGTGGCGCAGATGCGCGAGAGCAACACTCAGATTGCGGTAGCCGCGCAACAACAGAGCCAGGTCGCCGAAGAAATGAACCGGGCCGTGGTAAGCATCCGCGACGTGACCGAGCGCACCGTCCGACAAACAGTGGACTCGGCCGGCACCAGCGATGAGCTGGCGACACTGGCCGGCGCCTTGAACACGGCCATCGGGCAGCTGAAATTACAGGGCTGATTGCCTCGCGCCCCTGCGATTGCTCCGGCACATCCTGCCTATCAGGCTGATAGCAATCCTCGATTCGCCGAAGTGAACCTCCGGGCCTATTCTCATCTCTATCGAAAACACTTCTTGTTCACGTTTCACCGAGGTAAGCGTCATGCCCAAGTTCATTACGGATCTTCACATCGGCGAATTCTTCAACCCATCGCGCAAGGACGGTTTGCCGTCGAACGCTGTGTTGTCCTCACTGGCGTTCCCGCTGTCCATCGTCTCCGGCTTGCTCCTGCTGGACGGCGCGTTCAACAGCAGCCTGACGTCCGCCGCTATCGGTGTGCTGGGTCTGATCGCCGCGCAAGCCATTAAAGCCAGAGGCCAATAAGGCCCCTGGCTTTTGCCCGATACAGAGATGCGTCACCTGATGACGTTGTCAGCAACCTCAGCTCTGATCTGATCTGATCAGCCAAAGACAGTCACCGTCTGGCGACTGATCGCCACCAATTCCCCTTTTGGCGTCCACAGCGCCGCTGCGGTATGACCGTAGCCATCGCGGGCATGCTCGATCACCGCTCGGTACTGGGTCCAGTCATGGGTGGTCATCGCGGGCAACGGCTGCACAAATTCGATCGTCCAGGTTAACGAGCTCCCCGGCGCCGGCTTGTTCAGATGGGGCAGCACCGCAGGCGGCCAGGTGTCGACCAGCGCCAGCAGATGCGCTTCGGTCAAGGGCTCCTCTTCCACATCGCGCAGTCGTGCATAGCCGCCAATCGCCGGTGACGGTGTGTTGGAAAACGGCAGGCCGCCCAGCGCCCAACGCAGATCAATAAAGCGCAGGTATTCCGGCATCACGCCGGACACGAACGGGAACGGCTGGATCTCGTCCACCGGCTTGAAGACCGGCGCCGGCTCGGCGTGCACCGCAATAATCGACTCGCGGGGCGCGCCGAAGCTGCCCTGAATCAGGGTCATGACCTCGCCGTTCTGCATCGCCCGGCCCAAGACCTGACTGACCGCTTTGCCTTCGCGCAGGACTTCCACCTCAAACGAAATGGGTGTGTCGATGGCCGGTGGCGCAACGAAACAGATCGCCAGCGACCGAACCGGCCGCTCGGTCGAGACCTTCGCGCGCATCGCTTCATACATCAGCGCAGCCATGAGCCCGCCGAAGCAGGCTCGCCCCTGTGCCCATGAGGCGGGGATGCTGACGGATTCGGGATGGGCACGGACGGCGTCAAGCAGCTCGGAGAATTTCATGGGGTATTCCAGGGTGGCAAGCGGGATGGGCAAATGGTAACGAGGCAGCCGCCGCAGGACAGGGTTGATAAGCGCCAATCCTGCGGACCAGCCGGCGTCAGCGTTGAGAATGTTTGCCGAAGCACGCCTTGTACAAACGCTCCAGAACCTGGTCAGACTTTTGCTCGGCACGATGAATGCCCAATTCCCACCCGGCCACGCACGGCGCCAGATCCGCCTGATGCCGCGCCTGTTCCAGCCATTGCAGGTGATCGTGCCAATCGCCCAGGGCGCCTTGAGCGGCTTTCAACCGGCGCTCCATGTTCTTTGGCTGATGACTGAGTTCCGGGTAGGCCTCGCCGGCGTAGCGCACGCGTTTGATCAACAGGCGCAGGCGATGGCGATCGTGGGCAGGGTCGCCCATGGCTTCGCGCAGTTGCTTCCACTGTTTGTCCAGGCGCTTTTCAATGCGCTGCTCCAGCTTGTCGAGCAGGCCATGGCGTTCCTGGGTGCGCAGCAGGGCCGGCAATTGATCCAGCACGCCGAACAACCGATTGAGCTCCGCAGAGCTGGCCACTTTCGGGCACGCGGTTTTCAGGTATTGCTCGCGCTTGGCCGCCGCCTGGGGCAGACCCTGTTCATCGAGAAACGCCGCCAGCACCTGCATGTCACGCAAAGGCGTGGTCAGCGCGCCAACCTCCTTCGCCGCCCCTTCCACCTGATCCAGCCCCGGCAGACCCCGCAGCGGGCGCAACACGCTGCGCAGGCGGCGGACGTTGGTGCGCAGGTCGTGCAGCGCTTCGCTGTCGGTGGAGACCTCCAGCCGCGCGTGGCAGGCAAGCAGTTTGATGTTAAGACCGATAATCTCGGCGACCAGGTGATCGACCATCGCTGACATGAAACACTCCTTCGCTGAAGATGAACGTCTGAAGATGAACGTCTGGTACTACGGCTGTTTGCCCTTCAGAGCGGACAAACGCCACGGCAGGCTGCGGCGCAGGAATTTCAGGCGCTGACGCAATGCACCAACCGAGCCGTCTGCCCCGGCGTAGCGCTGGGCCTCGAACTCGTGGACAAAATCCCTGATCGCCCCGGCGTGGGCCGGCAGTTGCGCGGCAGCACGCTGCGCAAAGGCCTGGGCGCCCTCACCCGGCTGACGTTTAAGACCCTGCCGGGCGAGCAGACGTTCGAACTGGTTGAACAAGCGCAGCTGCGAATCGCTCTCACGGCGCCACGGCTTGAACAGCCACAGCGCCAGCAACCCGAGAATAACCGCCGCGCCGCCGGCAAACACGGGTGCCTGAAACCCGGAAAACCAGCGGCCCAGCACCTGCAGTTGCTGCTGACCCTGATACCCCAGCACCCAGCGCTGCCAGCCGTAATTGAGGTTGTCCCAGCTCATGCGGATTGAATTGACCCAGGCCAGGTGCCGATAGCGCAGGGCGGACATCGGCGAATCGCTGAGAAATTCTTCGTCCGCCGCCAGGGCCTGCTCAAGCCCTTGCTCGACCCGCGCGGGCGCCACCGCTGCGGTGGGATCAACGCTGCGCCAACCCACGTTCGGTTGCCAGTATTCAACCCAGGCGTGGGCGTCGAACTGGCGCACGGTCAGGTAGTTGCCGTCCGGGTTGAGCTCGCCGCCCTGATAACCGGCAACCACCCGCGCCGGCACGCCCGCTGCCCGCAATGCAAAAGTCATGGCGCCGGCGTAGTGGGCACAGAAACCGGCACGGCTGCCGAACAGGAAGTCATCGATGCTGTTGGCCCCCAGCGCCGGGGGCTTGAGGGTGTAGCGGAACGGCTGCGAGGTGAAATACGACAGCAGCGCGTCCACCACCGCGTCGGTGCCGGGGTGGCGGCGATGCAGGTCCGCGGCCCATTCGCGCACCTGAGGATTGCCTTTGGCCGGCAGTTGCAGGGCCTGCAAGCGCGCGCCGTCGCTGAGCACGGTCTCGCGCACAGCGTCGGGCCAGGATTCGACGCTGTAGAGCATTGATTGCTCGATCGGTCGCCGCCGCTGCCAGCGGAAATCAGTCATCTGGCGCACGCCGGCCAGATCGGTCTGGCCGACATCGAGGGTCATCAGCCACGGCTTGCCGGTCGGTTCCAGCACCACGCTGTAGCTGACCCGCTCGCCTTCCCGGCGCCACAGCGGCGCGTCCGGCACTTGCGCCCGCGACGATTGCGACCAGCGTCTGCCGTCGAATTGCTCCAGGGTCAGCGCGCGCCAGTACAGCTGATTGCGCGGCGGCAGCGGGCCGTCAAAACTGGCGCGAAACACCAGCTCGGCAGATTTGCTCAGCTCGGCGATGTCCCCCGGCGCCATGCTGTCGGACAGCCCGGTGAGCGCCTTGTTGCTTGGTTGCGGCAACGACCACAGCGGCTCAAGGCGCGGGAAAAACAGAAACAGCAGAAGCATCAACGGCAAGGCCTGCATCAGCAGTTTGGCCGATAGCCGCAGCGTAGCCGCGGGCCTGCTGGAGATGCCGGACTGTTGCAGGCCGATCAACGCCGCCAGCAGCGTGGTGATGGGCAGCAGGGTAAACAGGCCCCACAGCAGCGAGTCTTCGAACAGGTAACCGACGGCGATGCAGAAGAAGCCAAGAAAGATCAGCACCAGCGCGTCGCGACGGTTCTGCATTTCCAGCATCTTCAGAATGAACGCCGCGATCAGCAGCGCCGCCCCTGCGTCCAGACCGATCAAACTGCCCCGCGCCAGGTAGATGCCACCGGCGGTGCCGACCAGCAGTCCAGATTTGATCCAGGTGCCGGGCCTGCGCACGCGCATACGGAAGATCTGGATGCGCCAGAACGAGCAGACCAGCCACAGCACGATCAGCGCCACCGGCACGTGCAAGGCGAAGGGCACGATCACCAGCGCCTGGGCAATCAGCAACCAATTGAGGCTGACTCGGGGGATCGGTTTGGCCAGGCTTGAGGAGGTCATCGCGCCGCGCCTTTCATGCGCGCACCCCGTACAGCGCCAATTGGCGCAGGCAGGCTTCACGGTGGGCGTCGCCGCTGTCCACCGCCGAGATAAAACCGGGCAGCCGCAGCGCGAACGGCTGCTGACGCTGGGACAATTCCAGCACCCAGTAGCACAGGCGCGACAGCCGCTCTTCGATATCCCCACCCAGGGCCATGAAGTCCAGACAAAAGTCGTGACCGCTCAGGTCGCTGAACTCCTTGACCATCAGCCCCTGTCCCCGCGACCAGGCCTTCCAGTGCATGCGCCGCATCGAGTCGCCCGGTTGCCACAGGCGCAGCCCCTGATAATCGTCGACGCCCGGCCCCGTCGTGGCGTGGCCGTCGTCCTCGGCATGGGGTTGCACGCCTTGCAGCAGCGGCATCGTGCCGGCCAGCGGTTGCGGGTAGATCAGCACGGTCTGTTCTAGGTCCAGCCAGCTCCAGGCGCGAAAAATCCCCAGCGGGAACACGCTCTCCACGCGCAAACGCGGGGCCCGCATCCAGCCGCGTTTGAGCGCCGGCAGGGTCAGGCCGACTTCGACCAGACGCTCGGCTTCAACGTCGGTCTGCTCCAGCTGTTCGCTGTCCCACCCCAGGGCAATCGCCTGATGGCCATGGCCGGTGCTTTCCAGACGCAGCCGCAGTTGCACCGGTTCGCCGACGAACACCGAACGCGCGTGGCCGCCGCTGAGGATCAGCCCGCTGATGTTGCGGTAGGTGTGCAGAATGGCCAGCACGCCCACCGACAGCATGAGAAAGGTCAGGCCGTAGGCGAGGCTGTTCTGGTAGTTGATCGAGACCAGCAGCAGCAGAAACAGAATGAGCGCGTAGGTGCCGCCGACCCGGGTCGGCAGGATGAAGATTCGGCGGTGATCCAGTTCGACCCGCGACGCCGGGGGAATGCGGCGTCCCACCCAGCGCTGCCAGACCGGTTTGAAGCGTTCGATCACAGCACCGGCACCTCGCGCAGTAGCCACTGGACCAGCGCGCCGCCGCCATGCCCGGTCGGGTCGGTGCGCTCGCGCAGGCGGTGGCCGATGACGGCGGGCAGAATAGCCTGCACGTCTTCGGGAATCACGTAATCGCGCCCGGCGAGCAATGCCCAAGCACGCGCCGCCGACAGGATCGCCAGGCTCGCACGGGGCGACAGGCCGTAGGCGAATTGCGGCTGGCTGCGCGTGGCATCGACCAGCCGCAGCACGTAATCGACCAGGGCATCGCTGGCACGCACCTGCCGCGCCTGCTGCTGAAGCAAGGCCAGTTCGGCGTGATCCAGCAACGGCTCGATGCGCGGCAGCAGATCGCGACGGGATTCCCCCAACAGCAGCGCCTTCTCCGCCGAGCGCGCGGGATAACCCAGGGACAGGCGCATCAGGAAGCGGTCCAGTTGCGATTCCGGCAAGGCGAAGGTGCCGCCCTGGCTGAAGGGGTTTTGGGTGGCGATGACGAAAAACGGATCGGGCAGCAAACGGGTGGCGCCCTCGATGGTGACCTGGCCCTCCTCCATGGCTTCGAGCAGCGCGCTCTGGCTCTTGGGCGTGGCGCGGTTGATTTCGTCGGCCAGCACCAGCTCGGCGAAGATCGGTCCGGGGTGGAAGGTGAACTGCCCGGTGTCACGATCAAAAACGGACGTGCCGAGGATGTCGCCCGGCAGCAGATCGGAGGTGAATTGAATGCGCTGAAAGCTTAAGCCGAGCACCCGCGCGAGGGTGTGGCTGAGGGTGGTTTTGCCCATGCCGGGCAAGTCTTCAATCAACAGATGCCCGCCGCCGAGCAGGCAGGTCAACGCCAGGCGCACCTGTGGTTCCTTGCCCAGCACCACTTCATTGATTGCGTTGAGACACGCATCCAGTTTTCTGCCCATCGGAAGGCCTCCCCAGGCGACTGCTCATGGCTAATAGGACTGCAGACGATGCCAGACGTGCAGCCACTGTAAGGTCAGCGTAGGCCTTTTCGCCAGAGCGGGATGGAGGGATTCATCAGGGTGGAGCGAAACAGGACGGTAGGAGTGAGCTTGCTCGCGATCGGCGTTATCCCGGTCAGCTTGATGGCGACTGACCGCATGCTTCGCGAGCAAGCTCACTCCTACAGGGAGACCGCGTGATGGCTGCGGACTTTGGAACGATTTCAGCGACCGGCGCGGGACTCACGGATATAGAAACGGGCTTTCTCGGCTTTCTCGGAGCAGCCCTCGAACGCTTCGAACTGCTGCTGGGTCTTGGCGCCGGTCAGCAGCGACAGGGCCTTGGAGTAGCTGACCGTGCCGGCAAAACCTTCGGCCTTGGCCAGATCGAGCTCGTGCCAGGCTGCGTCAAGGTTGGTGGCACAGCTGTCGCGGTAGGCCGTTTTACCGGCGCAACCGGTGAGAACCAATGCCAACAGGGGCAGGCAGATCCAGGCTTTCATGGGTGTTACCTCAACTAAGGAAATCATTGATGCGGCTTTGACGGTGCGGCGATGTAAAAGTGCCACACCCGGGCGATGCACAATACCCGTTTCGGGCCGTTGGCGTTACGCTGGTGTGTGATGAATCGGCCGCCTTGCGCGCCGCCTGAACGCTGACAGTGGGAAACGCACATGAATAAACGCATCGCGCTGGTGCTGGGCTCCGGGGGCGCACGGGGTTACGCGCACATCGGCGTCATCGAAGAGCTCGAACATCGCGGCTACGACATTGCCTGCATCGCCGGGTGTTCCATGGGCGCGGTGATCGGCGGGATCTACGCGGCAGGCAAGCTGCCCGAGTACAAGGCGTGGATCGAAAGCCTGGATTACCTGGACGTGTTGCGGCTGGTGGACGTGAGTTTCCGGCTGGGGGCGATTCGCGGCGAGAAGGTGTTTGGCAAGATTCGCGACATCGTCGGCGAGATCAATATCGAGGACCTGCCGATCCCCTACACCGCCGTGGCCACGGACCTGACCAACCAGCAGGAAATCTGGTTTCAGGAAGGCAATCTGCATTCGGCGATGCGCGCCTCGGCGGCGATCCCCAGCCTGTTTACCCCGGTGGTTCAGGGCAACCGCACGCTGGTGGATGGCGGCCTGCTGAACCCGTTGCCGATCGTGCCGGTGGTGTCGAGCCACTGCGATCTCATCGTTGCGGTCAACCTCAACTCAACGACCCAGAAGCATTACACCTTGCCGGTGATCGAGCGCCCGCCGGCGGTGAAGAAGCGTATCGACGGTTTGATGAGCTCCATCGGCTCGCACCTGCCGTTCCGCCGCAAGCTGGACCTGACCGGCGAGGATGGTTTGCGTCTGGCGCAGGAAAGGCTCAAGCCCAGCGCCGCCGCGCTGACGGGCAATCCGTGGTTGATGGCCGATATCGAATCCGCCGACCCCCAGGGCCAGCAACCCTCCGCCGCGCCCACCCAGGCCGGGGCGCCGAGGTCGGCCAGCGGCTCGATCATCATCGACAACGTCGGCCCCGCGTCGCTGCTGGACCTGATCAACCAGAGTTTCGAGGTGATGCAGACCTCCCTTGCGCAATACAAAATCGCCGGCTACCCGCCCGACATCCTGATCAACGTGCCGAAGCGCGTGTGCCGGTTCTTCGAGTTCTACAAAGCGCCAGAGCTGATCGCGCTCGGGCGGCAGATCGCCAGGGAAACGCTGGATCGGTATGAGCAGGAGCATTCGTGAGCAAGCTCACTCCAACACTTGCTGCGTTATCCGAAAATTTTCAGCGCTGCGGTGATCCTGTGGGAGCGACCGGGGTGGCGCTCCACCTTGCTCGCGAATTGCGGTGGGTCTGATATGGAGAGGTGCGCTGACACACCGCATTCGTGAGCAAGCTCACTCCCACACTTGCTGCGTTCACATAAGATTTTCAGCGCTGCCGAGATCCTGTGGGAGCGACCGGGGTGGCGCTCCACCTTGCTCGCGAATTGCGGTGGATCTGATATGAAGACATGGGCTGACGCACCGCGCTTGGGCAGATGCGGCCCAAAGCAAGCGAATGCCTTCACGCATTCACCAACCGATACCCGACCCCCGCCTCAGTCACGATGTACTGCGGCGCGGCGGGGTCGTCGCCGAGTTTCTGCCGCAGGTGGCCCACCACGATGCGCAGGTAATGGGTGTCTTCGACGTGGGTCGGGCCCCAGATGTCCTTGAGCAGTTGCTGTTGGGTAATGACCCGTCCGGGATGCCGCGCCAGTTGCGCCAAAACCGCGTACTCCTTGCGGGTCAGGGCGACTTCGGCATCGCCCAGGGACACCCGGCGGTAGGCCAGATCAATGTTCAGCGGGCCGATGACCACCGCCGATTCCGCCTGACCGGTCTCCGGCGCCTGACGCAACAGCGAACGAATGCGCGCCAGAAACTCCTGAATGCCGAACGGTTTGGTCACGTAATCGTTGGCGCCGGCGTCCAGTGCGCGGACCTTCTCGCCCTCGCTGGCGCGCACCGAGAGCACCAGCACCGGCACCGTCGACCACTCGCGAAACTGGCTGAGCACGTCCTGCCCGTCCATGTCCGGCAGGCCCAGGTCGAGCACCAGCAGGTCAGGTTTATTCAGCGCCGCCTGGGTCAGGCCGTCGGTGCCGGTGCCGGCTTCCAGCACTTTGTAGCCTTGTGACGCGAGGCTGATGCGCAGGAATTTGCGGATCTGCGGCTCGTCATCGATCACCAGAATGGTTGCCGTCTGGCTCATGGGTGTCCTGTCATGAATAAAAAGGTCGGTGGCGTGAGGGCGTCAGCGTAGCGCAAAGCGGGTTCAGACCGCCTGGTCTATTTCTGCTTCAGGTTGCGCCTGCAACGGCAAGTGCAGGCTGATGCAGGTGCCGCGACCGTCGATGCCGTCGTCCACGCTGATCCGCCCGCCATGGGCGCCGACCATGCCCTGACAGATCGCCAGACCCAGCCCCGTGCCCTGCCCGCCTCGGTCTCCCCGCGCGGCGGTGTAGAACATATCAAAAATCTTCGCCCGTTCGTTCTCGGGTATCCCCGGCCCTTCATCGCTGACGGCGAAAATAATCTCCTCGTTCTGCACGCTCACCGCCATCTGCAGACGGCCATTGACCGGCGAGAAGCGCGCGGCGTTTTCGATCACGTTGATCAGCGCCTGCTCGATCAGCGCGGCGTGGACATACAGCAGCGGCAATTCCGCCGGCAATTCGGTCATGACTTGCAGCGGCGCGAGCACCGCACGCAGGCGATTGAGCGCGCTGCCGACGATGTCACCCGGTGAGACCCAGTCCCGCGCCAGCTTCAGCGCGCCATGACCGAGGCGCGTCATGTCCAGCAGGTTCTGAATGTAGCGATCCAGACGCTCGGCCTCGTCGCGGGTGCCTTCGAGCAATTCGCGACGGTCTTCCAGCGGAATCGCCTCGCCCAGCGCCAGCAGGCTGTCAATGCTGCCGCGCATGGCGGTCAGCGGCGTGCGCAGGTCGTGAGAGACCGACGCCAGCAACGCGCTGCGCAGCTGTTCGGTCTCGCCGTGCAAACGCGCGGCCTCGAGATCCTCGGCCAGTCGCGCCCGGGCCAGGGCCTGACCCAATGGCTGACTCAGCGCAGTCAGCAGACGTCGCCGCTGAGGGCTGAAAGTCTGGCCCTGCTTCGCACGAATCCCCAATAACGCCATCGGCGCGTCGTCCACCCACAGCGGCAACCACCACCAACTCCCCGACGGCAGCGTGCCAGTGCCCTTGCCCGCCGGTTGCCCGTGCTGCCAGGCCCAGTCCGCCGCTGCGCGTTCAAATTCGGAAAACTCCAGCGGCCCGCCCACTTCAACCTTCCAGCCCTGCTCGCGATCGTTGTCCAGCACGCACAGCTGCAACTCGCTCCAGCCGGCCAGGTGATGATCGGCGGCGCTGAGCACCGCCTGGCGATCAGTCGCGGCAGTCAGCCGACGGGACAGGTCGAGCAGTTCGCTGGTCTCCTCCTGGGTGTCGCGCAGCGCTTGCAACTGGCGACGCTGGCGGGCGGCGAGATTGCCGGTCAACGCCGCCATCAACAGAAAGAACAGCAGCGTCAGCACGTCTTCTTCGCGCTGAATGCTCAGGGAAAAATTCGGCGGGATGAACAGAAAGTCATACGCAAGAAACGACAGCACCGAACAGACCATTGCCGGACCGAAGCTGCTGCGCACGGCCACCAGCAATACGGCGGCAAGAAAGACCAGGGAGATATTCGGCAGCGCCAACCAGCTGGACACTCCCCAGGCCAGGGCACTGGCGCAAACCGTGGCGAACAGCGCCAGGGCGTAATCGAACCAGACCAGATTGCGCGGCGAAGTGGACTGCGCCTGATCGGGACGCGACTCGCTGTCGAGCACGTTGATTTCCAGCCCGTGGGCATTGCGCAGCAGACGCGACGCCAGACCGCCGCCCAACACCCGACGCCGCAGCGAAGGCCGCGATTGGCCCACCAGCACCAGACTCGCGCGACGTTCGGTGGCGTGCTGAATCAGCGTCTTCGCCACTTCCGGCGCGCGCAGCACCACCACTTCCCCGCCGAGGCGTTCGGCCAGTTGCTGGGCATTCTGCAAACGGCTGCGGGCCAGCTCATCGAAAAAGCGCCCGTTGTCGACATGCACCAGACTCCACGGCAGGTGCCGACGTTGCGCGACGCGGCTGGCGTGGCGCACCAAGCGCTCGGCCTGGGCATCGCCGTCGATCCCCACCAACAGACGACCGCGCACCGCCGGCGCCGCCTGACCCAACTGCCGATAGCCCAGCGCCAGATCGTTGTCGACCTGGGCGGCGGCGGTCTGCATGGCCATTTCCCGCAGCGCGGTGAGGTTGGTCTGGGTGAAAAACGCATCAATGGCGGCGCGGGCCTGCTCCGGCACGTAGACCTTGCCGTCGCGCAACCGCTCCAGCAATTCGCGGGGCGGCAGGTCGATCAGCACCAGTTCGTAGGCTTCCTGCAACACCCAGTCCGGCAGGGTTTCGCGCACTTGCACGCCGGTGATGCCGCGCACCTGATCGTTGAGGCTTTCCAGGTGCTGAACGTTGACTGTGGTATAGACGTCGATCCCCGCCGAGAGCAGTTCCTGAATGTCCTGCCAGCGCTTGGCGTGGCGACTGCCAGGTGCATTGGAATGGGCCAGTTCATCGACCAGCACCAGTTTGGGCTTCGCCGCAAGAATACCGTCCAGGTCCATCTCTTCGAGCATGACCCCGCGGTATTCGGAACGGACCATGGGTTGCTGGGGCAAACCGCCCAGTAGCGCTTCGGTTTCGGCGCGGCCGTGGGTCTCGACGACCCCGGCCAGCAGCGAAACGCCCTGGCGCATCTGCGTATGCGCGGCCTGAAGCATGGCGTAGGTCTTGCCCACGCCCGGCGCGGCACCGAGAAACACCTTTAGCCGCCCGCGATCGTCCCGGGGAAGATTGACCAGCAAAGCGTCGGCGCGGGTGGTTGAATTCACGAACAGTTGTCCTGGTGCGGGGTGATGTGTGCACGTGTGGCGTCGCCCGTTGGCGTCAGTTCACGACGTTGCCAGACGGTAACCGATTCAGACTCAGATTCAAGTCCAGCACGTTTACCACCGGCGGGCCGATCAGCGAGGTCTGGGTGTTGTCCGCCACCAGTTTCTGCACCGACTCGGCAGGCAGGTTCCGCGCCGCTGCGATGCGGGCCACCTGGTATTGCGCCGCGGCTGGTGACAAGTGCGGGTCCAGGCCGCTGGCGGAGGTGGTCAGCAGGTTCAGCGGCACCGGGCCCTGGTTGTCGACTTTCTCTTTGGCGGCATCATCGGTTACTCGGGTCGCCAGCGCCGGATTGCTCGGCGCCAGGTTGCTCGCGCCGCTGGCGACGGTGGCAAAGGCCCCGGCAGACGGACGCGGGTGAAACCATTCTTCGCCGGTGAAATTCTGTGCGATCAGCTCAGAGCCACGCACTTTTTCATGGTCGTCGTAGACCAGGCTGCCATTGGCCTGATCCGGGAACGCCACCTGGGCGACGCCGGTAACCACCAGCGGGTAAGCCACGCCGGTGATCAGGGTCATCAAAACGATCAGGCTCACGGCCGGACGCAATACGCTGGACATCATTCATTCCTCATTCGAAGTAAGCGCCGCGCGGGATCAGTCACCGCGCGGCGCGATCAGCGGGTTAAACCAGGTGCAGGGCGGTCAACAGCAGGTCGATCACCTTGATGCCCACGAACGGCACGACCAGCCCGCCGAGGCCATAGACCAACAGGTTGCGGCGCAGCAGATGCGCAGCGCTGGCGGCCTGGACCCGGACACCGCGCAGCGCCAGCGGAATCAGCACGACGATGATCAGCGCGTTGAACACGATGGCCGACAGAATCGCGCTCTGCGGGCTGGCCAGGTGCATGACGTTGAGCACGCCCAGTTGCGGATAGATCGCCGCAAACAGCGCCGGCAGGATGGCGAAATACTTGGCCACGTCGTTGGCGATGGAGAAGGTCGTCAGGGCGCCGCGGGTTACCAGCAATTCCTTGCCGATCTGCACCACGTCCAGCAGCTTGGTCGGGTCGCTGTCGAGATCGACCATGTTGGCCGCTTCCCGCGCCGCCTGGGTGCCATCGTTCATCGCCATGCCGACGTCGGCCTGGGCCAGCGCTGGCGCGTCGTTGGCACCGTCGCCGCACATCGCCACCAGACGCCCGTCGTTCTGCTCCTGACGGATGCGCTCCAGCTTCTTCTCGGGAGTGGCTTCGGCCAGCACGTCATCGACGCCCGCCTCTGCCGCGATCGCTGCCGCCGTCAGCGGGTTGTCGCCCGTGACCATGACCGTGCGAATGCCCAGTTTGCGCAGTTCCTCGAAGCGCTCGCGAATGCCCGGCTTGACCACGTCCTTGAGATGAATCGCGCCCAGCAGCTTGCCATCGCCGCAGACCAGCAACGGCGTACCACCGGTCTTGGCGATCTTGTCGATCTCCCGTGCCAGTACCGGCGGCAGATCACTGCGGTCACGGCCGAGGAATTTCAGCAGCGAATCCACCGCACCCTTGCGGTACACGCGGCCTTCGTAGTCGACGCCGGACAAGCGGGTCTCCGCGGTGAACGGCACCGCCGTCAACTGGCTCGGTGCAGGCTCGGTCATCGGGTGCAGACCGCGCAGGTACTCGACGATGGACTTGCCTTCGGCGGTGTCATCCGCCAGCGAGGCCAGCAGCGTGCCTTCGCTCAGCTCTTTGGCCGACACGCCCGGCGCGGCATACACCGCCGCGCAACGACGGTTGCCGAAGGTGATGGTGCCGGTCTTGTCCAGCAGCAACACATGCACGTCACCCGCTGCCTCAACGGCACGGCCGGATTTGGCGATCACGTTGAGGCGTACCAGACGGTCCATGCCGGCAATGCCGATGGCCGAGAGCAGGCCGCCGATGGTGGTCGGGATCAGCGTCACCAACAGCGCCACGAGGAACACCAGCGGCAGGTTACCGCCGGCAAAGTGCGCGAACGGCTGCAGGGTCACGACCACCAGCAGGAAGATCAGGGTCAGGCCGATCAGCAGAATGTCGAGAGCGACTTCGTTGGGGGTCTTCTGGCGCTTGGCGCCTTCGACCAGCGCGATCATGCGGTCCAGCGTCGATTCGCCGGGGTTGGCGCTGATCCGCACCAGCAGCCAGTCGGATACCAGTCGCGTGTTGCCGGTCACGGCCGAACGGTCACCGCCGGACTCGCGGATCACCGGCGCAGACTCACCGGTAATCGCCGCTTCGTTGACGGCCGCAATGCCTTCGATCACCTCGCCGTCGCCCGGGATCATCTCGCCGGCTTCGACGCGGACCACATCGCCCTTGCGCAGCGTGGCGGCGTTGACCATCTGGTAGCTGCCATTGGCGCCCTGGATCCGCGCTTTCAGGCCTTCGCTCCCGGCTTTCAAGCTGTCGGCACGGGCCTTGCCGCGACCTTCGGCCAAGGCTTCGGCGAAGTTGGCGAACAAGACGGTGAACCACAGCCAGATCGCGATCTGCACGGCGACGGACGTTGGAACGGCTGGATCAGGAATCAGGCACAGAACGGTGGTCAGAATCGCGGTCAGTTCGACCACCAGCATCACCGGCGCACGGTGCAGCTGGCGCGGGTCGAGCTTGATGAACGCCTGGACCAGCGCCGGGCGCCACAGCGCGGCGAGCCCGGTCTTCGCCGATGCATTCGATGCAGGCTGCGCGCCATGGCCGGCTGTCTTGCTGGCCTGGCTTTTAGAGTCCGAGTTTTTACTGTCCGGGCTTTTTGTTACGGGGGCTTGCATGTTCATGGTGTGGTCCTCAGAAGCCCAGGCTCAAGTGTTCGGCAATCGGTCCCAGTGCCAGGGTCGGCAGGAACGTCAGGCCACCCACGAGCAGGATGGTCACGGTCAGCAAGGTGACGAACAGCGGGCCGTGGGTCGGGAAGCTGTTCTGGCCCAGCGGCGAGGTCTTCTTCGCGGCCAGACTCCCAGCCAGTGCCAGCACCGGCAGGATGTAGCCGAAGCGACCAATGAACATCGACAGGCTGAGCATCAGGTTGTGGAACAGGGTGTTGGCGCTGAAGCCGCCGAAGGCCGAACCGTTGTTGGCGGTCGCCGAGGTGTAGGTGTAAAGCAGCTGACTGAAACCGTGGGCGCCGGGGTTGCTGATCGCACCTGCCGGGCCGGGCAACGAGGCTGCCAGCGCACCGAACACCAGCACGCCGACCGGCATCACGATCAAGGTCGCCACCAGCAACTTGACCTCACGGGCCTGCAGTTTCTTGCCGAGGTATTCCGGGGTGCGGCCAATCATCAGGCCGGCGAGGAACACCGCGATCAACACGTTGAGCAACATGCCGTAGAGGCCCGCGCCGACGCCGCCGAAGATCACTTCGCCGACCATCATGTTGGCCAGGGCGATCATCCCGGTAAGCGGGTTGAGGCTGTCGTGCATGCCGTTGACCGAACCGTTGGACGCCGCCGTGGTGGTCGCGGCCCACAGCACGGTGGCCGTTGTGCCAAAGCGGGTTTCCTTGCCTTCCATCGGTGCGGTCTGCTCGACCGACGCGATGTTCAGCGCAGGGTTTGGCTGGTACTCGGACCACATCGCCGTCGCGCCGCCAATCAGGAACAGCGCCAGCATGCAGGCGATGATCGCGCGGCTCTGGCGCATGTCTTTCACGTAGTGGCCGAAGGTGAACACCAGCGCGGCCGGGATCAGGATAATCGACACCAGCTCGAACAGGTTGCTCCAGATGGTCGGGTTCTCGAACGGATGCGCCGAGTTGACGCCGAAGAAGCCGCCGCCGTTGGTGCCCAGTTGCTTGATCGCAATCTGGCTGGCAGCCGGGCCCAGAGGAATGGTCTGGTCGGTGCCTTGCAGGGTCACGGCGTCCACGTAATGGGCGAAGGTTTGCGGCACGCCCTGCCACACCAGAAACAGCGCCAGGATGATGCACATCGGCAACAGGCCATAGAGGGTCGCGCGGGTCATGTCGGCCCAGAAGTTGCCCAGGTGCTGCGTCGAGCGACGGCTGATGCCGCGGCAAAACGCGACCAGCACGGCGATGCCGGTGGCGGCGCTGACGAAGTTCTGCACGGTCAGGCCGGCCATCTGGCTGAGGTAGCTCAGGGACGATTCGCCGCTGTAGCTCTGCCAGTTGGTGTTGGTGACGAAGCTCATCGCGGTGTTAAACGCCAGCGACCACTCCATGCCCGGCAGACCTTGAGGGTTAAGCGGCAGCGAGCCTTGCATGAGCAGGATGGCGAACAGCACGACGAACCCGGCCAGGTTGAAGGCCAGCAGGGCGATTGTGTAGGTTTTCCAGTTTTGTTCGACCGCGGGGTCGACGCCGGACAGGCGATAGCAAATCCGTTCGACCGGGCCCATGACCGGGGTCAAAAAGGTCCGCTTACCTTCCATGACGTTGTAGTAGAACCGTCCCAGCAGCGGCGCGGGCAACAGCACCAAGGCGAAAAACGCCAGTATCAGCAGGTAGTCGTAACCGTGCATGGCCGTTACTCCTCGACCCGGCCGGCGCGCAGGAGCGCAACCAGCAAGTAAACGAATAACCCTGCCGCGAGCAGCATTGACACCCCATCCAGAACGCTCATGAAAAACTCTCCGTCATACGGCGACTGCCGTGTGGGGCAATTGTCTGCAGCGGGGGTGTAAAGGAACGAGAGCGACGGGGGCCGGGGGGCATAAAGAAAGCGTAAAGAGTGATTGATTTAGCGGCTTTGCGGGCTTTAGATCGCGGGCATATCCAATATTTATGTGGGTTGTAGTTATGGTTCCGCCCTTACGGCGGGTCACTTTTTCCAAGAGCCGAAAAAGTAACCAAAAAGGCCCTGCTCCTGGTTAGGTCCCTCCTCCGTCGGGATTCCCTCACTCCGACGACGCTCCGTGGGCCCGCGCCGAACGGACATCCATGTCCTGACGGCGCTCTCGCCGCATCCATGCGGCTCGGCCCACTCCGCGTCGTCTACGTTCGGCCTGCACCCAAGTCGCGATTAGCGGCGTCTGAGCTTTCTGTGCATGAAGATCAAGATCAACAGCAGATCACGATCATGGGCAGATCAAGGGAGATCAAACGCTGAGGACTTGTAGGAGTGAGCTTGCTCACGAAGGGGTCGGTACATCCACCGGATATCTGGTGTTTGAGATAAAGCATTCGCGAGCAAGCTCGCTCCCACAGATGGGGTGTCCAATCAGCAAAACTGTCGCCGCCTGGGCTGGCCTCTTCCCGGCTAAAGCCAGTCCTACAGGGCGTACGCGGTGCTTTTGTAGGACCGGCTTCAGCCGGGAAACTCTTGATCTGCTTTTGATCTTGATCTTGATCTTGATACGCAAGACGTCCAGACGACACCAATCGCGACTTGGGTGCAGGCTGAACGCAGACGACGCGGAGTGGGTCAAGCGCCAGGGACTTGTGGGAGTGAGCTTGCTCACGAAGGGGTCGGTACATCCACCGGATATCTGGTGTTTGAGATAAAGCATTCGCGAGCAAGCTCGCTCCCACAGATGGGGTGTCCAATCAGCAAAACTGTCGCCGCCTGGGC
>NZ_JASCOY010000032.1:0-57266 GCF_029960075.1 Pseudomonas sp. PS02290 | reverse complement strand
CTCGGCTTGGTTCGAAATCTCAAGTCACCCACGATCCTGTGGGAGCGAGCTTGCTCGCGAAGGCTGACTGTCCTTCCCCAGAGAAAGTGTCTGGCTGTCCTGGCCTCTTCGCGAGCAAGCTCGCTCCTGCAAATTGACTGCATCGACCGGGCAATCGAGGTCGCGCACAGAGACCTGTAGGAGTGAGCTTGCTCGCAGAGAAGGCAGTTCAGCCAATGAATTTTCTTCGCGGGATAAACCGCATTCGCGAGCAAGGTGGAACGCCACCCCGGTCACTCCCACACGTCCAACAAACCGGCCGAAATCCTGAGGCAGCCCTCGCTCCCCACAAATTGACCGGTCGCAAGGCAAAACATCGGAGCGAAATTAATTTTCATGAATTGATCTCTTTATCCTATTTCATGTAATTTAATTTCTACCACGAAATCAGAGATAACAATAATGCCAACCTGTGATCGTCTCGCCCCTGCTCTTCTTTCGCCGTTCATGGCGCTTGCAACACCCACTGCCGAGATCGTTTTCACCGCCTGGCTGCGCACCGGTTAACGCCATTGCGCGGGTGAGTCCTGCTCTGTTGTAGCTCGACAGGCTCAGCCCCGCCGCCGCCCAAGCCCTGACCTCCTCATTCTCAGCAAGGAATCCGTTGCATGCCTCCGTCAACCGGCCTGTCTCTGTTGGTCTATGCCGCCGTCGCGATCATCGCCCTGATCGTGCTCATCGCGCGCTTTCGTCTCAATCCGTTCATCGTCATCACCCTGGTGTCCGTCGGCCTCGCGCTGGTCGCCGGCATGCCGGCCAATGCCGTCGTCGCGTCCTATGAGGGCGGCGTCGGCAAGACGCTGGGGCACATCGCGCTGGTCGTGGCGCTGGGCACCATGCTCGGCAAAATGATGGCCGAGTCCGGCGGTGCCGAGCAGGTGGCGCGCACCTTGATCGACCGCTTCGGCGAGCGCAACGCGCACTGGGCGATGGTCTGCATCGCGTTTCTGGTGGGGCTGCCGCTGTTCTTCGAAGTGGGTTTCGTGCTGCTGGTGCCGATTGCGTTCACTGTGGCGCGCAGGGTCGGCGTGTCGATTCTGATGGTCGGCCTGCCGATGGTCGCCGGCCTCTCGGTGGTCCACGCCCTGGTGCCGCCGCACCCTGCCGCGATGCTGGCGGTGCAGGCCTATCAGGCGTCGGTGGGCCAGACCCTGTTCTACGCCATCCTCATCGGCATCCCTACCGCGATCATTGCCGGCCCGATCTACGCGCGCTTCATCGTGCCGCACATTCATTTGCCCGATGAAAACCCGCTCGCCAAACAATTTCTCGACCGTGAACCCCGCGCCCAACTGCCGAGCTTCGGCATCACCATGGCGACCATTCTGCTGCCGGTGGTGCTGATGCTGCTGGGTGGCTGGGCCAACCTGATTTCCACGCCGGGCAGCGGCTTCAACAGCTTTCTGCTGTTCATCGGCAACTCGGTGATCGCGCTGCTGCTGGCCACGTTGCTAAGCTTCTGGACGTTGGGCATTGCCCAAGGGTTCTCCCGCGATTCGATCCTGAAATTCACCCAGGAATGCCTGGCGCCAACGGCCAGCATTACGTTGCTGGTCGGCGCCGGCGGCGGTCTGAACCGGATTTTGGTCGACAGCGGCGTGACCAACGAGATCGTGGGCCTGGCGCAGGACTGGCATCTGTCGCCGCTGCTGATGGGCTGGCTGTTCGCCGCATTGATGCGCGTCGCCACCGGGTCGGCCACCGTGGCAATGACCACGGCGTCCGGCATCGTGGCACCCGTAGCGCTGGGTCTGGGCTATCCCCATCCGGAGCTGCTGGTTTTGGCGACCGGCGCCGGCTCGGTGATTTTTTCCCACGTCAACGACGGTGGGTTCTGGCTGATCAAGGAGTACTTCAACATGACCGTGGCACAGACCTTCAAGACCTGGACGGTGCTGGAGACGCTGATTTCGGTGATCGCTTTCGTCCTGACCCTCGGGCTGGCGCAGGTGATCTGAGTGGACATTCTTTACCAGATCCGCGCCCGCCAGGAGTCGTTCAGCGCCGGCGAAGGCCGCATCGCCAGACTGGTGCTCAGCGACGTGGCGTTTGCCGCCAGCGCCAGCCTCGACGACCTCGCCGCCCGCGCCGAAGTCAGCAGCGCCACGCTGTCGCGTTTCGCCCGCACGGTGGGCTGCAAGGACCTGCGCGACCTGCGCCTGCAACTGGCCCAGGCCAGCGCCGTGGGCAACCGCTTCCTCACCCCGGAGCAGGCGCCGGAGCAGTCGGCGTTTTTCACCCAGATCGTCGGCGACATCGAGTCCACCCTGCGCCAGCACCTGGCCGGTTTCGATGAATCACGCTTCCAGGCGGCGGTGGCCCTGCTGGCGCCGGCCCGGATGATTCACAGCTTCGGCATGGGCGGCGCGTCCAGCCTGTGCAGCGAAGAACTGCAGACCCGGCTGGTGCGCCTCGGCTACCCGATTGCCGCCAGCCGTGACCCGGTGATGATGCGTCTGATCGCCGCGACCCTGGGTCCCGAGCACAGCGTGATCGTCTGCTCGCTAAGCGGGCGCCCCCCTGAACTGCTCGACGCAGTGGATCTCGCCCGCAGCTATGGCGCGAAGATTCTCGCCATTACTCTGCCCGGCTCCCCGCTGGCGGAACGGGCGGATGTCCTGCTGCCGCTGCAGATCGCTGAAACCAATTTCATCTACAAACCCACGGCCGCGCGCTACGGCATGCTGCTGACCATCGACGTGCTGGCGACCGAACTGGCGCTGACCGCGCCCGACGCCAACCGCGAACGGCTGCGACGGATCAAGCTCGCGCTGGATGACTACCGCGGCGGCGACGACGGCCTGCCCCTTGGAGACTGACCCCATGCTTTACGACCTGATCATTCGCGACGCGCTGGTGATCGACGGTAGCGATACGCCCGGCTACCGCGCCGACGTTGCCCTCCGCGACGGCCGCATCCAGCGCATCGGCGACCTCCACGACGTCTCCGCCCGCGAGGAGATCAACGCCGCCGGCCGCGTGCTGGCGCCGGGTTTCATCGACGTGCACACCCACGACGACACCGTGGTGATTCGTCAGCCGGCGATGCTGCCGAAAATCACCCAGGGCGTGACCACCGTGATCGTCGGCAACTGCGGCATCAGCGCGTCACCCGTTTCCCTGGCAGGCGACCCGCCGGATCCGATGAACCTGCTGGGCCCCGCCGCTGCATTCGTTTATCCGCGCTTTGTCGATTACCGCAACGCGGTGGACGCGGCGCGTCCGGCGGTCAATGTGGCGGCGCTGATCGGCCACACCGCGCTGCGCAGCAATCACATGGATGATCTTTTTCGAACGGCGCGCGCTGATGAAATCAGCGCCATGCGCGGGCAATTGCACGACAGCCTGGCGGATGGCGCGCTGGGCCTGTCCACCGGTCTGGCCTATGCCTCGGCTTTCTCGGCCGAAACCGACGAAGTCAAACAACTGGCCGAGGAGCTCACGGCGTTCGGCGCGGTGTACACGACGCACTTGCGCAGCGAGTTCGAGCCGGTGCTGGAGGCCATGGACGAGGCGTTCGAGATCGGCCGTCACGCCAAATCGCCGGTGGTGATTTCCCACATGAAATGCGCGGGCGCAGGCAACTGGGGCCGCAGTCCGCAGCTGCTGGCCTCATTGGAAAATGCCGCCCTGACCCACCCGGTGGGCTGCGATTGCTATCCGTATGCGGCCAGTTCTTCGACGCTGGATTTGAAACAGGTCACCGATGCGTTTCCGATCACCATCACCTGGTCAACGCCACACCCGGAACAGGGCGGCCGTGAGCTGAAAGAAATCGCCGCCGACTGGGGCCTTTCACTGATGGACGCCGCGCGGAAGCTGCAGCCGGCTGGCGCCGTGTATTACGGGATGGACGAGAACGACGTGCAGCGGATCATGAAGCACCCGCTGTCGATGATCGGTTCTGACGGACTGCCGGAAGATCCGTTTCCGCACCCGCGCCTGTGGGGTGCGTTCCCCCGGGTGCTCGGGCATTTCAGTCGGGATCTGGGGCTGTTTCCGCTGCACACCGCCGTCCACAAGATGACCGGACTGACCGCCACACGCTTCGGGCTGCATGATCGTGGCTTCGTGCGCGAAGGGTATTGCGCGGACCTGGTGTTGTTCAACGCGGGCACCGTGCGCGATGTGGCGGATTTCAAAGAGCCCAAACGCGCGGCGGAGGGCATCGACGCGGTCTGGGTTAACGGGCATTTGAGCTATGCCGAGGGCAAACCGCAGGGTGAACGGCAAGGACGGTTTTTGCCGCGCAGCGGGTCCCTGGCAGGTGGGTTTGGTTCAGTAGGACTGGCTTTAGCCGGGAAGACGTAAGGGGCCATAGCTCAAATTGATGGCGCACACACTGGCCTATTCCCGGCTGAAGCCGGTCCTACTAAAACATCGCATGCGGCTTTAGCCCACCACCACCCCACGGCATTCGCCAAAGCCGATACTCACTTCGCCCTCCTTGCGGCAGCGGGCTTTGAGGATCACCTCATCGCCGGCCTCCAGAAAGGTTCGCGTCTCGCCGTTGGGCAATTCAACGGCGCGCTTACCGCCCTCGGTCATTTCCAGCAGGCTGCCGAGTTGGCCGGGCTGCGGGCCTGACAAGGTGCCGGTGCCGAAGAGATCCCCCGCCTGCAGCTTGCAGCCGTTGACGCTGTGGTGGGCCACCATCTGCGCGACAGTCCAGTACATGTTTAGCGTGTTGCTGAGGGACAGACGCTGGGGCGCGACGCCCTGCTCTCTCATCTGCGCGGTGAGCAGCAACACTTCCAGCTCGATGTCCAGCGCGCCGCCGGCCTGATCCTGCTCGTCGAACAGATAAGGCATCGGCTGCGGGTCACCCTCGGGGCGCGCCGGTTGAGCCGCGCGAAACGGCGCAAGGGCTTCGGCCGTGACCACCCACGGCGAAATGCTCGTGGCAAAACTCTTCGACAGAAACGGCCCCAGTGGCTGGTACTCCCAGGCTTGCAGGTCGCGAGCCGACCAGTCGTTGAGCAGACAGAAACCGGCGATGTGCTCGCCCGCCCTGCTGATGGCGACGGGCTCGCCCGCCTCGTTACCCTGCCCGATCCACACGCCCACTTCCAGTTCGTAATCCAGGCGCTTGCTCGGCCCGAAATCCGGCGTCTCGGCACCCGGTTTCAAGGTCTGCCCGCTGGGGCGCTTGACCGGCATCCCGGACACACCCAGGGTCGACGCACGCCCGTGATAAGCGATGGGCACGTATTTGTAGTTCGGCAGCAGCGGGTTGTCCGGGCGGAACAGCTTGCCGACGTTCATCGCGTGATGAATGCCGACGTAGAAATCGGTGTAGTCGCCGACCTGTGCCGGCATGTGCATCTGGCAGTCAGCCATTGGCACCAGCAGACGGTCGCCCATGGCCTGCAAGCGCTCACGCTGCAGGGTTCTTTCGTCGAGCAGGTGCAGCAATTCATGGCGCAGCGCCTGCCGCGACGAACCGCCCAGGGCGAAAAAGTCGTTCAGTTGCCCGCGGCTGGCGGCCTCCACGGCCACGCGCGCAGCGCCGTTGAACAGGCTGGCCTCAAGGGCCGTTTGCAGATCCAGAATGAAATCGCCGATGGCAACGCCGCCGCGCTTGCCGAAACCGGGGCGGCTGAACACGCCCAGGGGCAGGTTTTGCAGGGGGAAATCGGGGTGCTCGTTGGCGCTGGCAACCCAACTGCGCGGGTGGTGTGAAGTGCTCATCGTTGGCTGTCCGTGTCGAAAGGCTTGAACGTTCTGGCGATGCCATCCCAGCAGGCATCGTAGTCGCTTTGCAACTGTGGGCATTCCAGTGCGTGGTAGCTGGGGCGCAGGACCTTGCCGGTCTCGAACATGAACGCCATGGTCTGCTCGATCTTGTGCGGCGTGAGTTCGGCGGCGATGGCTTTCTCGGCGCTGGCGTTATCCGGGCCATGGGCGCTCATGCAGTTGTGCAGCGACGCGCCGCCGGGCATGAAACCTGCGGCCTTGGCGTCGTAGGCCCCGTCGATCAGGCCCATGAATTCGTTCATCAGGTTGCGGTGGAACCAGGGCGGTCGGAAGGTGTTTTCCGCCACCATCCAGCGCGGCGGGAAGATCACAAAATCGACGTTCGCCTGACCGTCGACAGCACTCGGAGACGTCAGCACGGTGAAGATCGACGGATCGGGGTGGTCGTAACTCACCGTGCCCATGGTGTTGAACAGGCGCAGGTCGTATTTGTACGGGACGTTGTTGCCGTGCCACGCAACGACGTCGAAGGGGGAATGACCGAGCGTGGTCGCCCACAGTTCGCCGAGGAATTTCTGCACCAGCACAGTGGGCTGCACGCTGTCTTCAAAATGCGCGTGGGGCACCTGGAAATCCCGGGGATTGGCCAGGCCGTTGCTGCCAATGGGCCCAAGGTCAGGCAGGCGCAGGGCGCAGCCGTGGTTCTCGCAGATGTAGCCCCGCGCTGTGCCGTCGAGCAGCTCGACGCTGAATTTCAAACCACGGGGGAGCACGGCGATTTCCTGCGGCTCAAGGTCGAGCAGGCCCAGTTCGGTGGTGATGCGAAGCCGGCCCTGCTGGGGGACGATCAGCCACTCGCCGTCGGCGTTGAAGAACGCGCGCTGCATGGAGCGGTTGGCGGTGTAGACGTAAATGCTCACGCCCTCGGCCTGTTCGGCAGACGAGGTGCTGGCCAGCGCGTGCAGGCCATCAATGAAATCGGTCGGCTCGGCAGGGATGTCGAAGGCATTCCAGCGCAGGCGATTGGGTGTCACGGGGCCTTGCTGTTGGCCCGTGATCTGGCGCTCAAGGCGCTGAAAGCGGGGGTGCGCCGCGGACGGTTGAATGCGGTAGAGCCAAGTGCGCCGGGCTTCAGCGCGGGGGACCGTGAACGCGGTCCCGGAAAATTGCTCGGCGTACAGGCCCAGCGGGTGACGTTGCGGCGAGTTCTGTCCGTGGGGCAAACCGCCCGGCATCGCCTCGCTGCTGAATTGATTGCCGAAGCCGCGCTGGTAGCGCAGGGGCTCGGACCGGGGTGTTGTCGACATGACGACCTCTTATTGTTTTTATCGTAAGCGTGTTACGCATAACGTAATTTGAGTTTGAGGAAGGGTCAAGCTATAAAGCAGCCTTTCCAGACCGGGGGCCTCCCTTCCATGACCGACGATTCCACCCCCGCCACTGCGCCGCGCCAGCAGAAAGTCCAGTCGGCTGAAGTCGGCGTCGGCGTCCTCAAGGCGCTGGCCGAACTGGCGCCCGCCACGTCACTGTCGAAACTCGCCGAATACGTCGGCATGCCCGCGAGCAAGGTGCATCGCTACCTGCAGGCGCTGGTGGACAGCGAATTTGCCGAGCAGGACCCGGCCAGCAATCACTACCGTCTGGGGCGCTCGGCCTTGCAGGTCGGGCTGGCGGCGCTGAGCCAACTGGATGTGCTGAAGACCTCCGCGCCGGCATTGATCGCACTGCGCGACGAACTCAACGAAACCTGTTTTCTGGCGGTGTGGGGCAACAAAGGTCCAACGGTTGTGTACGTCGAACAGTCACTGGGGGCGGTCACCCTGGTCACGCAGATCGGCTCGGTGCTGCCGCTGCTCAGTTCGTCCACCGGGCTGGTGTTCGAGACCTTTCTGTCGCCGACCGAAACCGCGATGCTGAGAGAGGCGGAATCTGCCTCGTTGAACGCCGCGCAGATGAAGGAGATTGATCGCCACTTACGAGAGATCCGCAGCACCGGGGTGCACCAGATTCATGGCCTGCTGATGGCCGGCGTCAATGCGGTGTCGTCGCCGGTGTTTGCCATGGGCAACAAGCTGGTGGGCGTGGTGACAGTGGTGGGTTCAGCGTCGGTGTTTACCGATCAGCGCCAAGCCCTCGCCGCGCAGAAGCTGCTGCAGACGGCCCAGGCGATCAGCGCGCGGATGGGTGGGGAAATGCCGCAGGATCAGTAGCACCGCTCGCATCGAGTAGGACCGGCTTTAGCCGGGAAGGCGTCGGCAGCCACACCACACAACTGATGGTGTTCAAACTGCCCTCTTCCCGGCTGAAGCCGGTCTTACTAACGGACCATGTGCATCTAGTGGGACCGGCTTTAGCCGGGAAGGCGTCGGCGGTTACGCCACAAAATTGATGGCGTTCAAACCGGCCCCTTCCCGGCTCAAGCCGGTCCCACTAACAGCCCGCGTGCACCTACTTCAATCCACCGCCAACACCCCCCTCCTCACTTGATCCCGCTCGATCGATTCAAACAGCGCCTTGAAATTGCCCTCACCGAATCCATCGTCGCCCTTGCGCTGGATGAATTCGAAGAACACCGGCCCCATCAGGGTTTCCGAGAAGATCTGCAGCAGCAGGCGCTTGTTTCCGCCGTCGGAGTTGCCGTCCAGCAGAATCCCCCGCGCCTTCAGCTCGTGCTCCGGTTCGCCATGGTTAGGCAGCCGGCCTTCAAGCATTTCGTAATAGGTGTCCGGCGGCGGGGTCATGAAGCGCATGCCCAGCGCCTTGAGCCGGTCCCAGGTGTCGATCAGGTTTTCGGTGAAGAACGCGACGTGCTGAATGCCTTCGCCGTTGAACTTCATCAGAAACTCTTCGATCTGCCCGGCGCCCTTGGACGATTCCTCGTTCAGCGGGATGCGGATCATGCCGTCCGGCGCGGTCATCGCTTTCGAGGTCAGGCCGGTGTACTCGCCCTTGATGTCGAAATAGCGCAGCTCGCGGAAGTTGAACAACTTCTCGTAGAAGTTCGCCCAATACGCCATCCGCCCGCGATAGACGTTGTGGGTCAGGTGATCGATGAATTGCAGGCCGGCGCCCTTGGGATGGCGGTCGACGCCTTCGAGGTACACGAAGTCGATGTCGTAGATCGAGGTGCCTTCACCGAAACGGTCGATCAGGTACAACGGCGCGCCGCCAATTCCCTTGATGGCCGGCAAACGCAGTTCCATGGGCCCGGTGCCGATCTCGACAGGCTGGGCGCCCAGTTCCAGCGCGCGCTTGTAGGCCATCTGCGAATCCTTGACCCGGAAGGCCATGCCGCACACCGAAGGACCGTGCTCCGCAGCGAAGTAGGACGCTTCACTGTTGGGCTCGTTGTTGAGGATGATGTTGATCGCGCCCTGGCGGTACAGTGACACGTTCTTCGAGCGGTGTTGGGCGACTTTGGTGAAGCCCATGATCTGGAACACCGGCTCCAGCACATTAGGGGTGGGCGAGGCGAATTCGATGAATTCAAAGCCCATCAGGCCCATCGGGTTTTCGTAGAGATCAGTCACGGTCTTGCTCCTGCTAAATAGTGAGAGGCACAGCGGCTCGGATCACGATTCAGCGGGTGGCGCGCAGGAAATCCCGCGCACGCTGCGGGCGAGGAAGTCGCCGAAGATCAGTTGCAGACCGAAGCTTTTCATGTGGGAAAGATTACTCCGGCTTGTCCGATTGCGCATCGGGATGAGCGGTCTGAAACGCTGGATGCTGCAACGCCAGCCCTTCGACCCGGCAAATTCGCGGGTACGGGCTCATGTCGATGTTGAAGCGCCGCGCCGTATACACCTGAGGCAGCAGGTACACATCCGCCAGGCCAACCGCGCCGAAACAAAATCCAGTATCGCCAATCAGGGCTTCCACGGCGGCGAAGCCTTGGTTGATCCAGTCGCCGATCCACGCCGTCACATCGCCTTCATCGTGGCCCATGCCGCGCAGACGATTGAGCACCGCGACGTTGTGCAGCGGGTGAATGTCGCAACCGATCAGGGCGGCAATCTGCCGATGGCGCGCGCGGTCGAGCAGCGCGTCAGGGAGCAAGGCAGGTTCCGGGGAGAATTCTTCGAGGTATTCGATGATCGCCATGGACTGGATGATCACTTCACCGTCGTCCAGCTTCAGGGCGGGAACCCGGCCCTGGGGGTTGATCGCCAGGTAGTCGGGCTGGTGATGCTCGCCGCCGTCGCGGATCAGGTTGACGGGGATGGCGTCGAACGCGAGACCTTTCAGCGCCAGGGCAATGCGCACCCGGTAGCTGGAGGTCGATCGGTAGTAGGTGAAAAGATCCACGGGAATGGCCTGTTATTGTTGTTTTGGTTTTTCACTACGGCGTAAGCCGCTTACGCAATGCGTAAACTGCGGCAATGGGTGAGGTCTGTCAAGCGAAGGTCCTATCAAGCGGAGCTGCAGGCGAAGCTCCGTTGACTCACGCCCAACCCTCCAGCCGCAGCGTGGCGCGCACCAGCCGCTGCTCTTCGCTTTCGATCTCCCGCAGGTTGTCGCAGATGTTCTGGATGTGCGCCACAGCGGCCTTGCGCGCCTGCTCGGGCAATCGCCCGGTCACTGCGTTATAGAGCCGGGCGTGATGGCGGTCTATCTGCCGTTTCTGCGCGTCGCGGTGATAGAGGTTGTTGACCGAGGCGAATACCGTGTTCAGCAGCAGATCTGTCAATGAGCGCAGGGTCTGCACCAGCACCGGGTTGTGAGACGCTTCGCAGATGGCCAGGTGGAACGCATGGTCGAGCCGCGCGTGTTCGGACGCCGGCAACGGGTGGTCATGGCCGGCAACCAAGGCATCGTAGGCCCGGGTGATCAGAACAAAATCCGCGTCGGTGCCGCGCAGCGCCGCCAGCCGTGCGGACTCCCCTTCCAGCAGGCTGCGCACTTCAAACAGGTCGTACAGCGTGCGCGGCTGGGAGGCGAACAAGTGCATCAACGGCGAGTTGGCGGTCAGCCCCAACCCGCCCATTTGCGCGACGAACGAGCCCTTGCCCTGACGGGTTTCGATGATGCCCCTGGCGCGCAGCAGCTGCAGGCCTTCGCGCAGCGCAGTGCGCGACACCCCCAGCTTTTCGGTCAACCGCCGTTCGGAAGGCAGCAACTGACCAACCTTGAGCACCCCGTCGACAATCAGCCGCTCGATGCGCTCGCTGACGACATCGGCGACCTGCTGCGGGCGTTTGGTGTGGGACTGGGCCTGAGTGATTTCCATGGATCGGACCTGCTTCATTGCGTTGGATGGGTGGGCGCTTATTGCTTGCCCTCACTGGTATGACCATGGACGGCGGTAAAAACCACGAGAATTGGCGTGGGATCTATCTCACTGATAACCAAGTCTTTTAGTCGTTTATTTGATTCAGCCCTATCGCGAAACTGGTTCGACCACTACTCCACCCGGTAGACACTAAGCCCGGCTAAGCCAATGATGCAAGCCAACCATTCACGTTCCGCCACGGAACGGGCCTCCAATAAAAACAAGACAGGGTTGCGAACCCATCATGAATATCCTGTACGACGAACGCGTCGACGGCGTTCTGCCGGTCATCGACAAACAACAGCTGCTCCAAGCGCTGCAATCCCGCCTGCCTGATCTGGACATCCTCCACCGCGAGGAAGAACTGCGCCCGTATGAATGCGACGGCCTTTCTGCGTACCGCACGACGCCGATGCTGGTGGCGCTGCCCCAGCGCATCGAGCAGGTGCAGACGCTGCTGAAGGTCTGCCATGAGCGCGGCGTGCCGGTGGTGGCGCGGGGTGCCGGGACCGGACTGTCCGGCGGCGCCCTGCCCCTGGAAAAAGGCGTGCTGCTGGTGATGGCGCGCTTCAACAAAATTCTGCACATCGACCCCGCCGGGCGCTTTGCCCGCGTGCAGCCCGGCGTGCGCAACCTGGCCATTTCCCAGGCCGCAGCGCCTTACGACCTTTATTACGCGCCGGACCCCTCCTCGCAAATTGCCTGTTCCATCGGCGGCAACGTCGCGGAGAACGCCGGCGGCGTGCATTGCCTGAAATACGGCCTGACCGTGCACAACCTGCTCAAGGTCGACATCCTCACGGTCGAGGGCGAGCACATGGTGTTGGGCTCCGACGCACTGGACGCGCCAGGCTTTGATCTGCTCGCACTGTTTACCGGGTCAGAAGGCATGCTCGGCGTGATCACTGAAGTGACGGTCAAACTGCTGCCCAAACCGCAAGTGGCGCGGGTGCTGCTGGCCGCCTTCGACTCGGTGGAGAAAGCCGGTCGCGCGGTGGGTGACATCATCGCCGAAGGCATCATCCCCGGCGGCCTGGAAATGATGGACAACCTCGCCATTCGCGCCGCCGAGGACTTCATTCACGCCGGCTACCCGGTGGACGCCGAAGCCATTCTGTTGTGCGAGCTCGATGGCGTGGAAGCCGACGTGCACGCTGACTGCGACCGGGTTCGCGCGGTGCTGGAAAACGCCGGCGCGACCGAAATCCGCCAGGCAAAAGACGAGGCCGAACGGGTGCGTTTCTGGGCCGGGCGCAAGAACGCCTTCCCGGCAGTCGGTCGGCTGTCGCCGGATTACTACTGCATGGACGGCACCATTCCGCGTCGGGAATTGCCCGGCGTGCTGAAGGGCATTTCCGCGCTGTCGGAAGAATACGGCCTGCGCGTCGCCAACGTTTTCCACGCTGGCGACGGCAACATGCACCCGCTGATCCTCTTCGATGCCAATCAACCCGGTGAACTGGACCGCGCCGAAGCGCTGGGCGGAAAGATTCTGGAGCTGTGCGTGAAAGTCGGCGGCAGCATCACCGGCGAGCACGGCGTGGGCCGCGAGAAGATCAATCAGATGTGTGCGCAATTCAACAGTGACGAGCTGACGTTGTTTCACGCCGTAAAAGCCGCGTTCGACCCGGCCGGCACCCTCAATCCCGGCAAGAACATCCCGACCCTGCACCGCTGCGCCGAATTTGGTGCCATGCACGTGCACATGGGCAAGCTGCCCTTCCCTGAACTGGAGCGTTTCTGATGGATGCCCAACGTCAGCCAGCCTTCGTGGCCCAGGACCGCGACGCCAGCGACGCACTGCTGGAACAGGTCAATCAGGCGATTCAGTCCGCCCTGCCGCTGCGCATTCAAGGCGCCAACAGCAAGGCATTTCTCGGTCGAGAGGTGGCCGGTGAAGTGCTGGATACGCGCAGCCACAAGGGCATCGTCACTTACGACCCGACCGAACTGGTGATCACCGCCCGCGCCGGCACGCCGTTGTCGGTGCTGAACGCCGCGCTGGAAGAAGCCGGTCAGATGCTGCCCTGCGAGCCGCCCAGCTATAACCTTGGTGATGCGAGCGACAGCGGCGCAGGCGATGGCACCGTGGGCGGGATGGTCGCGGCAGGCTTGTCCGGGCCACGCCGGCCATGGTCAGGCTCGGTGCGTGACTTCGTGCTGGGCACGCGGGTGATCACCGGCCTCGGCAAGCACTTGCGCTTCGGCGGCGAGGTGATGAAAAACGTTGCCGGCTACGACCTGTCGCGCCTCATGGCCGGGAGTTTTGGTTGCCTGGGCCTGATCACCGAAGTCTCGTTGAAAGTCCTGCCCAAGCCGCGACTGTGCACCAGCATTGCGCTGGAGATCGACAGCGCCACCGCCCTCGCCCGCCTGGCGCAGTGGGGTCAGGAGCCCCTGCCGATCAGCGCCGCCAGCCACGACGGCCGCGTGCTGCGTTTGCGTCTTGAAGGCGGCGAAGGTTCGGTCGCGGCGGCCCATGACCGCCTGGGCGGCGAATCCATCAACGCGGCTTACTGGCGCGAATTGAACGAACACCGTCTGGATTTCTTCACCGATGGCCGTCCGCTGTGGCGCCTGTCATTGCCTGTCAGCACCGCTGAGCTGGACCTGCCGGGGGAGCAATTGATCGACTGGGCCGGCGCGCAACGCTGGCTCAAATCCAACGCCAGCGGCAGCGAGATTCGTCGCATCGTCAGCGCCGCAGGCGGGCACGCCACCTGCTACAGCCACGGCCTCGACGACAGCCCGTTTCAGCCGTTGGCCACGCCGTTGCTGCGCTACCACCGCCAGCTCAAGGCACAACTCGATCCGCACGGAATTTTCAATCCGGGCCGAATGTACGCGGAGATCTGAACCATGCAGACGACCCTGAGCGAACACGCTAGAAGCCTGCCCCGTGGCGAAGAAGCGGAAAGCATTCTGCGCAGCTGCGTGCACTGCGGTTTCTGCAACGCCACCTGCCCGACCTATCAGTTGCTAGGCGACGAGCTGGATGGCCCGCGCGGGCGCATTTATTTAATCAAGCAGGTGCTGGAAGGCAAGGAAGTCACCGAGAAAACCCAGCTGCACCTGGACCGCTGCCTGTCCTGCCGCAACTGTGAAACCACCTGCCCTTCCGGGGTCGATTACCACAACCTGCTGGACATTGGCCGCGAGGTGGTCGACGCCGCCGTGCCGCGCCCGCTGGGCCAACGGTTGCTGCGCGACAGCCTGCGCGCCGTGGTCCCCAATGCCGGTCTGTTCAAGTCGCTGACCCAGTTGGGCAAATCCTTCAGGCCACTGCTGCCGGTTGCGCTGAGGACCAAGCTGCCGGGCAACATTCGTCCCGCCAAGGCTCGGCCGACCCGGCAGCACGCGCGGCAAATGTTGATTCTCGAAGGCTGCGTGCAACCCGGTTTGTCGCCCAACACCAATGCGGCCACGGCGCGAGTGCTGGATCGACTGGGCATCAGCGTCACGTCCATCGCCCAGGCCGGTTGCTGCGGCGCCGTGGATTACCACTTGAATGCGCAGGAACAAGGCCTGCAGCGGGCGCGGCGGAACATCGACGCGTGGTGGCCGAGCATTCAAGCCGGTGCCGAAGCCATTGTGCAGACGGCCAGCGGCTGCGGCGCCTTCGTTAAAGACTACGGCCACCTGCTGCGCAACGACCCGGCTTACGCCCAAAAAGCAGCCGCCATCAGCGAACGCACCAGGGACCTGGTCGAAGTGCTGCGCGCCGAACCCCTGGAGCAGCTCGGCGGTTGCACGCGCCAGACCCTGGCCTTCCATTGCCCGTGTACGCTGCAGCACGCGCAGAAACTTGGCGGCGCCGTTGAGTCGGTGTTGACCCGACTGGGCTTCAATCTCACACCGGTGCCCGACAGTCACTTATGCTGCGGCTCGGCCGGCACCTATTCGATCACCCAGCCGGTGCTGGCGAAACAGCTGCGGGACAACAAGATGAACGCGCTGGAAAGTGGCAACCCGGACGTGATCGCGACGGCCAACATTGGCTGTCAGACCCATCTGGCCAGCGCCAACCGCACGCCGGTCAAACACTGGATCGAACTCATCGAGGACGCCCTGCCTCCAAGTTGATTGCAGGCGCACTGGCTCCGTATCAGACCGACACGCATGACACCCTTTGCCCTTCAGGAGAACTGCATGAAAACCAAATCCGTACTGACCCAGACCGAAGTCACCCAGATCCTCGCCGCGGCCCGCACCGAGGCGCAGAACAACGGCTGGGCCGTGTCCATCGCCGTTACCGATGACGGCGGTCACCTGCTGGGTTTCGAGCGCCTCGACGGCTGCGCGCCCATCGGTGGCTACATCGCCATCGAAAAAGCCCGCACCTCGGCGCTGGGTCGTCGCGAATCCAAGGGTTATGAGGAAATGGTAAACGGCGGGCGCACCGCATTCGTCACTGCCCCGCTGCTGACCTCGCTGGAGGGCGGCGTGCCGGTGATCATCGACGGTCAGACCATCGGCGCGGTGGGCGTGTCCGGGGTGAAAGCCGATCAGGATGCACAAGTGGCCAAGGCCGGGGTTGCCGCGGTAAGCGCGCAGTAACGTCCGCAGCGATCGCCTGCAGCAACGCTGCAAACCCAATTCATGATGGAGACCCCAGATGACCGAGTTCGTCAATTGCCACAACCTCAAGGTGGCGGCCAACCTCAAGCGTTTCGTCGACGAGGAAGTGATCCCCGGGACAGGCCTGACCCCGGAACTGTTCTGGGCCGATTTCGATTCGCTGGTCCACGACCTCGCCCCGGTCAACCGCGAGCTGCTGAAAGAGCGTGACCGCCTACAGGCTCAGTTGGACAAGTGGCACAAATCCAATCCCGGCCCGGTCACCGACATGCCGGCGTACATCGCGTTTCTCGACAGCATCGGCTACCTGAAGCAGGTGCCGGCGCAGGTTCAGGTGTCCACCCACAAAGTGGACATCGAAGTCAGCGAACAGGCCGGTCCGCAACTGGTGGTGCCCGCTGCCAACGCCCGTTACGCCTTGAACGCGGCCAATGCGCGTTGGGGTTCGCTGTACGACGCACTGTACGGCACCGATGCCATTTCCTCGGCCAACGGCGCCGAAATCAAGGCTGGGTACAACCCGCTGCGTGGCGAGAAAGTCATCGCCTTCGCCCGCGCCCTGCTCGATGAAGCCGCGCCCCTGGCGTCGGGTTCCCACGTCGGCGCCAAAGCCTACGCGGTGGACAGCGGCGAGTTGGTGGTCACCCTGGCGGACGGCAGTCAGTCGCGCCTTGCCCAGCCCGAGAAATATGTCGGCTATCAGGGCGAGCCGCGCCAGCCGAATGCAATCCTGCTGAAGAACAATGGCCTGCACATCGAAATTCAGATCGACCCCGCCAGCCCGATCGGTGGCACTGATCCGGCCGGGATCAAGGACTTGCTGCTGGAAGCGGCGCTGTCGACCATCATCGACTGCGAAGACTCGGTCGCCGCCGTGGATGCCGACGACAAGCTGGTGATCTACCGCAACTGGCTGGGGTTGATGAAGGGCGACCTGACCGAAGCCCTGGTCAAGAACGGCAAGACCATCACCCGTCGCCTTAACGCCGACCGCCAGTACACCGCCGCCGACGGCAACGCGATCACCCTGCACGGGCGCTCGCTGCTGTTCATCCGCAACGTTGGGCACCTGATGACCAACCCGGCGATTCTCTACGACGGCAACAAGGAAATCCCCGAAGGCATTCTCGACGGCGTCATCACCAGCCTGATCGCCCTGCACGACCTGCATAACCGCACCAATTCCCGCGCTGGCAGCGTGTACATCGTCAAACCGAAGATGCACGGCCCGGACGAAGTGGCGTTCGCCGACACGCTGTTCAGCCGCATCGAAGACGCGCTGAAGATCCCGCGCAACACCCTCAAGATGGGGATCATGGACGAAGAACGGCGCACCAGCGTCAACCTGAAGGCGTGCATCGAAGCGGCATCGTCGCGGGTGGCGTTCATCAACACCGGCTTCCTCGACCGCACCGGCGACGAGATGCACAGCTCGATGGAAGCCGGGCCGATGCTGCGCAAGGGCGACATGAAAGCCACGCCGTGGATCAAGGCGTATGAGCGCAACAACGTGCTGGTCGGCCTGGCGTGCGGGCTGCGCGGTCGTGCGCAGATCGGGAAGGGTATGTGGGCGATGCCGGACCTGATGGCCGACATGCTGGAGCAGAAGATCGCGCACCCGAAGGCCGGCGCGACCACGGCATGGGTGCCCTCGCCGACAGCGGCCACCTTGCACGCGCTGCACTACCACAAGGTGGACGTGAAAGCGGTGCAGCAGGAACTGGAACAGGTCGATCTGGACAGCATCAGCGAAGACATTCTGCTGGACCTGCTGAGCATTCCTGTCGTCGAAAAGGCAGAGTGGAACGGGGATCAGATTCGCGAAGAAGTGGAAAACAACGCCCAGGGGCTGCTGGGTTATGTGGTGCGCTGGGTGGAGCAAGGCGTTGGCTGCTCCAAGGTGCCGGACATCCACAACGTCGGCCTGATGGAAGACCGCGCGACGCTGCGCATTTCCAGCCAGCACATTGCCAACTGGCTGCGCCACGGCGTGATCTCCGAGGACTATGTGAAAGACGCTTTGAAACGTATGGCGAAGGTAGTCGACCGGCAAAACGCCGGTGACTCGGCTTACACGCCGATGGCCGGCAATTTCGAGAAGTCAGTGGCCTTCCAGGCCGCCAGCGCGCTGGTGTTCAAAGGTCGTGAGCAGCCGAGCGGCTACACCGAACCGCTGTTGCACGAGTTCCGGTTGGCGTTCAAGAAGGAGCATTGATCAAGCGGAAGCGCTGGGGATTGAAGTGGGGGTGACTTGCTCACGAATGGGGTGTGTCAGCGATGCTCAGGCTGGCTGACAGATTGCCTTCGCGAGCAAGCTCGCTCCCACAGGTTCAGCGTCTGACTCAAGCTTTGGGGTGGGTGGAGGAATTGTGGGAGTGAGCTTGCTCACGAAGGGGCCAGTCGAGCCCATGCATCTCTAGTGGCTGGAAGTCAGCATTCGCGAGCAAGCTCACTCCTACAGGATTGTGGCTCGACTCGAGATTCCGGACCGAGCCGAGGACTTGTGGGAGTGACCGGGGTGGCGTTCCACCTTGCTCACGAAGGGGCCAGTGCAGCCCATGCATCTCTGGCGGCTGGAAGTCAGCATTCCCGAGCAAGCAGACTCCTACAGAATGGTGGGCTGGCATGAGATCTCGACCCGTGCACAAAACCTGTGGGAGTGAGCTTGCTCACGAAGGGGCCAGTGCAGCCACTGCATCTCTGGCGGCTGGAATTCAGCATTCGCGATCAAGCTCACTCCTACAGGATCTGCGTCTGACTTTGGTTCGGGATTGCTCGAGGATTTGCGGGAGTGACCGGGGTGGCGCGCCACGCTGCCCACGAAAGCACCTATGTGCTTTCCCGCACCACCAGTTCAAACCCGAGATCCACCTGCGATTCGTGAACTGTGCCGTCCAGCAAGCCGAGCAACAGTTGCGCGGCGCGCTGGCCGACCTGTTCGCGCGGGGTGCGGATGGACGTCAGGCGCGGGACCATGTGCGCCGAGCCTGGCAGGTCGTTGAAGCCGATCAGCGACACCTGTTGCGGAATGCGGATGCCCTGCCGCAGGGCCTCCAATGATGCGCCCTGGGCCAGGTCGTCGTTGCAGAAAAACACCCCGTCGACGTCCGGATGCGCTTCCAGCAATCGGGCGAACAGCTCGCTGCCCAGGCCAATGGACGACGGCAGCGGCGATGCCATCTGCAGCCCTTCGTCATACAGCCCTTCCTGCTCCAGCACGCCGCGAAAACCGACGCCCCGTTGAATCACCCGTGGATCGAGCTGCGCCGACACGTACGCCAGTCGCCGCCGGCCACGACTCAACAGATGCCGCGCCGCTTCGGCACCCGCCTGTTGCTGGGAAAACCCCACGCAGGGTTCGGCCCGGGTCGGGTCCAGTTCCATCATGTGCACGCACGGCACGCCGCTGGACGCCAGCAATTGCTGCGCCGCCACGCTGCGGTCAAAGCCGGTCAGCAGAATGCCGCGCGGTCGGTGGGACAGATGACTGCGCAGCAGGTTCTCTTCTTCTATAGGCGAGTAGTGGTAATTACCGATCACCACTTCCAGCCCGCGCGGACGCAGAACCGTCTGAATGGCTTCGAGGGTTTCGATGAACAACTGATTGGACAGCGACGGCACCAGCACCACCACCGACTGGCTTTGCGAAGACGCCAGCGCCCGTGCGGCAGGATTGGCGACATAGCCTAGACTCAGCGCAGCAGCGCGAACCTTCTCTACCAGTTCAGGCGCCACGGTGGCCACGCCACGCAACGCTCGGGACGCGGTAATCGGCGAGACGGCGGCCAGTTTGGCGACTTCGTTGAGAGTGGGACGACCGGTGGAGCGGGAACCAATACGTGTCATGCGTTGCCAACTGATTGGAAGGAAGCTGCGGGGGTTGCGATTGTGTGGGATGGGCTCTAAGGTAGCGCTATCTCACGGAGGCCCGCAACTTTTCGATCGTCTAAACGACTGGATTGATGCATCTCATGGATCAGCGAGATACCCATAACAATGACTACACCTGGAAACAGTCTCGCCGGACTTGCACACCATTCGGCGAAGACAGCGCTGTCTCCGGGACGAGGTTTTTATGACTACTGCTCCACATGCTATTTCCGCCATCGTGGTAATGGGTGTTTCCGGCTGCGGCAAGAGTGCCGTCGGCGAGGCCATCGCTAAAAACAGCGGCGGTCGCCTGATCGAGGGTGATGCGTTCCATCCTCAAGCCAACATCGACAAGATGAGCGCGGGCCATCCCCTCGACGACAACGACCGCGCCGGCTGGCTGACCCGCCTCGGCGAAGAAGTTGCCGCCGCGGTAAAGAACGGCGAAAAGCCCGTTCTGACCTGCTCCTCCCTGAAGCTCATCTACCGCGAACGTCTGCGTGCAGCCGTCCCGGAGCTGGGCTTCGTGTTTCTGGAGCTGACCAAAGAACTCGCCACCGAACGCTGCTCCCATCGCCCGGGGCACTTCATGCCGGCCAGTCTGGTCGACAGCCAGTTTGCGACCCTCGAGCCTCCGTACAACGAAGACCGCACGCTGGTGGTAGACGCGACCAAATCGATCGAGACCATCGGTAAGGAAGCGGCCACCTGGTGGAGCGAGTCTGGCTCCGAATCTCACACCCCATCTGTCACCGCGCGCACCGGGCCTTGATCATGGATCAGGCGTGAGCGGCAAAGGTAGCGCTGTCTCTGATGACGCTGCCCTCGCTTCACAGGGCAGAGAGCAACAGCGTCAAGCAGTAGCTCCAAAAAAACAAAATACAACGGAGAGACACCCCCATGTTCGGCATGACTCAAGACACGTATCTGCTGGTCGATGCGTTGGTGACCATCATTGGCCTTGTGCTTCTGATCACCAAGTTCAAAGTCCACCCCTTTATTGCATTGACCATCGCTGCAGGCTTTCTCGGGCTGACCTCCGGGATGCCGGTCGACAAAGTGATGAAATCGTTCCAGGACGGTTTCGGCGGCGTGCTCGGTTTCGTCGGCATCATCCTTGGCCTGGGCACCATGCTCGGCAAGCTGATGGCCGATTCCGGCGGTGCTGACCAGATCGCCCAGACGCTGATCCGTCGCTTCGGCAAGGACCGCGTGCACTGGGCCATGATGTTTTCGGCGTTTCTGGTGGGTATCCCGCTGTTCTTCGAAATCGGCTTCGTGCTGTTGATCCCGCTGGTGTTCATCGTTGCCCGTCGCAGCGGTGTGTCCATCGTCAAAATCGGTATCCCGTTGCTGGCAGGTCTGTCGGCCGTCCACGGCCTGGTGCCACCGCACCCGGGTCCGCTGCTGGCCATCGGCATCTTCAACGCAGACATCGGCAAGACCATTTTCTACGGTCTGATCGTGGCGTTCCCGACCGCAATCATCGCAGGTCCCATCTACGGCAAGTGGATTGCCAAGCGCATTCCGGGCAACCCGTCGAAAGAGCTGATGGACCAGATTGCCAAAGAATCGACCAACGAAAACCTGCCGAGCTTCGCCATCACCCTGGTGACGATCCTGCTGCCGGTGTTCCTGATGCTGCTGAAGACGTTCGCCGACGTCGCGCTGCCAGCCGGTCACATCTTCCGCATCTGGATGGACTTCATCGGTCACCCGATCGCTGCCCTGTTGTTCGCCCTGCTGCTGGCGTTCTACACCTTCGGTTCGGCCCGTGGTTTCAGCCGTGACCACATCATCAAGCTGCTCGACCAGAGCCTGGCGCCCGTGGCCGCGATCGTGCTGATCGTCGGTGCCGGCGGTGGCTTCAAGCAGATGCTGGTGGACAGTGGCGTCGGTAACCTGATCGGCCACATGGCCGTGCAGGCGCAGATTTCGCCGATTCTGCTGGCGTGGCTGGTGGCTGCGGTGATCCGGATTGCTACCGGTTCTGCGACCGTCGCCACCATCACCGGTGCCGGGATTGTGGCCCCTGTGGTCGGCATGATCCCGGGCGTGAACCGTGAGCTGCTGGTTCTGGCAACCGGTGCCGGTTCGCTGATCCTGTCCCACGTGAACGACGCAGGCTTCTGGCTGGTCAAGCAGTACTTCAACATGACCGTGGCCGAAACCCTGAAAACCTGGACCGTGATGGAAACCATCCTGTCGGTGGTAGGCATCATCCTGATCATGCTGTTGTCGCTAGTGGTCTGATGTATTGATCGCGGCAAATTGACGCTGCGGTTTCTCCGCTGTTCCCATGCCCACCCTCGCGGTGGGCATGTCGTTTCTGCCCCCCTCAAACCATTCACCGCCACGCTCCGGATGCTGAGGCTAGCGTCTGCAGGGCAGGTGAACCGGGCCTGATACAAAACCGTTCACACATGCCGTCATCAATTCGATTAAAGTTACCGCGTTTTGCCGGTACTCATTTGGGAAGTCTCCTACACTCCTTTCAGAGAACTCGTACTCAGCAATCTAATGAAAATTTCATCGCTGCCTGGCATGAGTTCTTTGCAATAAAGCTCAAAGGAGTGTGGAATAGGCGCCGCCCGGAATTCGGCTATCAGCCCGATAGCCGATTCGCGCGGGAATTTCCCGCCAGCATCAGGCAAGATTCACCTGCCGTTCGACCCAGGAGCCACGCTAACTGTGACGAGACGATGAACCTGGGGAATTAAAATCGTACCAATGGCGTCATACTGATGACCGCATTTGGATGCATTCGGCAATTACCATCACCCAAAGGCTCACGCCAGCCTCCCGGTAGAGGCGCTTCATGAGGCCATCAAGGAAAAGATTATGTTGATACTCACCCGCAAAGTCGGCGAAAGCATAAACATTGGTGACGACATCACCGTCACCATTCTGGGCGTTCAGGGCCTCCAGGTTCGTCTTGGCATCAACGCTCCGAAAGATGTTTCCGTGCACCGCGAAGAAATCTACAAGCGCATCAAGGCCGAGACTGCACCTGACCAGGATCCGCAATAAACCCACCGGTTTATGCTTATTCGATAACTGTCAGCGGCCACCCGGTGCTGACAGATCGGCGACGGCGACTGACCAGACGCCGTTTTTTTTCGTCTGAACTTTGGATCCATGGAAATCGCCCCGCGGACAACTAAGCCCGAGCGAAGACACTGATTCAGCGTATTTGACGATGCACTTCCGGATGTCGAGGCAAGTTGTCAGACATCGGGTATCGCCAACTAAAAACGGCCGACCTCCATAAGAGATCGGCCGTTTTAGTAACTGACCCGTTTAACCCGATCAGTTCGGGGTGTTCAGGTGACTGGCGATGGTGTCTTTTGCCTGCAACCGTTTTTCCTTGAGTTTCTTCAACTCCTCGTCGGGGATATCGCCCGCCTCTTCGGCGCTGACAATCTGGATGTCCAGCTCATCATAGTGCTCGACCAGGGCATTGAGCTTCGCGTCGCTGCCTTTGCGCTTGGCAAGCTCTTCTTTGGTGATGCTCAGGTCCGCGTACAAATCGTGCTTAACCGGCATGGGATGCCTCTCCTCTGATGGCTGATGTAGGAATGTTGAGGGTAGCCCACCGGAAAGGTTCGACGTTTTTGCTGACGTGAATAACGCGTTTTGACATGCACGATCCTGTGCAACGGGCTAGGGTGTCGATCGAGCCCTCTTCATGCCATTACAAGGATCGACAATGACCTCACCCTTTTCCCGCTCCCTTCTCGCCAGCGCGCTGGCCTTCGGTATCGCGTTTTCAGCGGCAGCGCCTGCTTTCGCCGAGCCCGACAAGCAGGTTCAGGCAGATGCCGAGCAATACAAGGACGAAGCGCTGAAGCTGCTGGAGCAGCTGGTCAATATCGATACGGGCTCCGGCTACGAGCCGGGACTGACCCAGGTGCGTGACATCGTCGTCGCCCAGCTCAAGGCGCTGGGTGCGACTATCGAAATGGTCCCCAATACCGCGCCGGACAAAAGCCAGCATGTGGTCGCGACGCTCAAGGGCACCGGCAAGGCGAAGATCTTGCTGATGGCGCACATGGACACCGTATTCAAGGAAGGCTCCGCCGCGGCCCGGCCTTTCCACATCAAGGACGGTCGCGCGTACGGGCCGGGGGTGATGGACGACAAGGGCGGCATCGTCGCCGGGCTCTACGCGCTGAAGATTCTGAAGAAACTCGACTTCAAGGACTATGCGCAGATTACCTTCCTGCTGGACGCCAGCGAAGAGACCGGCTCGGCCGCCGCCACTGCGCTGATTCAGAACGTCGCCAAACAGCACGATGTGACCCTGAACCTGGAGCCGGGACGTCCCGCCGATGGTTTGGTGGTCTGGCGCAAAGGCAGCGCCACCGCGGTGGTCGAGGTCAAGGGCAAGGCGTCCCACGCCGGCGTCGCGCCGGAGCTGGGGCGTAACGCGGCCATGGAGGTGGCGCATCAGATTCTGCAATTGGGCAAACTGGGCGATGCCGAGAAGAAGACCACGATCAACTTCACCGTGCTCAACGCGGGCGATCGCACCAACGTGATCCCCGATCAGGCCACCGCCAAGGCCGATGTGCGCGCCGCCGTGCCGGAGGAATTCGACCGCATCGAGAAGGACCTGGCCCGCGTCTCGGCTGACAAACTGATTCCGGACACCCAAGTAACGACCCGTCTGGAGCGCGGTTTGCCGCCCATGCCGCAGACGCCGGAAACCGACAAACTGGTCGATATCGCCCAGGGCATCTATGGCGAGATCGGCCGCAAGCTGACCATCGAAGGCAGTGGCGGCGCGGCCGATGCGAGCCTCTCGGCCGGGGTCGGTGTGCCAACGCTGGATGGCTTCGGCATCGTCGGCGGCAACATTCACACGCCCGAGGAATATGCCGAAGTCGACAGCGTGTCGCCGCGCATTTACCTGCTGACGCGGATGATCATGGAGCTGGCGACGCACACCCCGGCCAAATGACCGACACCTGCTCCCTGAGCTGTCACGCGAGGCGCCGCGCCTCATACGTGCGCAGGTGCAGAGACACGTAATCGAGTGCCGACAGTGAACCTTCAGGTGACCTGTCGGCGCCTGGCCGCCGGGCAATCAGCTCATCGAACACATGCTCCACTTCAATCGGCGCGCCGCGCTCGATGTCCCTGAGCATTGAGGCGGTCATCTTCGAGCCGGGAGCGGTCAGCATGTTCTCGAAGCGTTGGCGGACTTCACTGCGCAGCGGGTGCCCGGCGTGCTCTGCCACTTGGGCGCACTCATCCAGCAACTTCAGAATCAGCCCTTCCCCGCCACTGGCGACCACGTCGCCGATGCTCGCGCGCATCGATCCGGTAATGCCGGCCCCGGTCGCGATGAAGCACCATTTTTCCCACATCTCCTGAGTAATCTGCTCACTCAGAATCGCGTCGAACCCTGCATTGCCCAGCGCCTCGGCGACCTGCTGAATGCGCGGCGTCAGCCCACCGTCCCGTTCGCCAAACGAGAGCTGGTTAGTCTCGTTCAAGTGAAGGATGGCGCCCGAGGCATCGCGATCCAGCGAGATCAGGCATTGGCCGCCGAGCACGTTTGCGGGGGAGAACCGCTCGGCAAGGCGATCCAGATGCGCCATGCCATTGAGCAGCGGCAGGATCAATGTCTCCGAGCCGACCGCTGGCGCGAAGGATTCCATGGCGGTGTCAAGGTCGTAGGCCTTGCAGCTGAGGACGATCAGGTCGAATGGCGTGTCCAGCATCGCCGCCATGACCTGCGGCGGCGACGGGTATTCGATGTTACCCAGCGGGCTGCGCACGATCAGCCCGTCACGCTCCAGTTCCTGCGCTCGTCCTTCGCGCACCAGAAACGTCACGTCTCGCCCGGCGTCCAGCAATCGGCCGCCGAAATAGCCGCCGATCGCGCCCGCGCCCACCATCAAAATAAGCATTGGTCAGTTCCTGTTCGATGCAACGTCGAGGGTCAGGCAAGCAGAATAGATCAGCGGCCGGACTCTGGCGAACTGCTTATATGGCGGCCAACATCTAGTTTGCGCGACGGCATCACGGGCAAAAAAAATCCCGGGCTGCCTAACCAAAGGAGCGCCGGGATTCGGGTGTTGCAAGGAGCATCAGGACTGCGCGTTGACCAGCACCGGCCAAAGGAATGGCAGGCGTTCTTCGCTGCGACTGGACACCAGCCGTGGCGCAGCAGGGATGGGCTGCACGGCCGGGGTCTGCAAGCGGGTCAGCACCGAGTCGATCACCACGCCGCTGGCGTCGTGATGGAACTGCCAGACGCCGTAGATGCGGCCGTCAAACGACGCTTCGCTCCCCAGTCGCGGATCAACCCCCAGCCCTGCCCCCAGACCGAACAGGTGCAGGCCGTGCAGGCGCTGACCGTTGGCATCCAGCGGACAGCCCGACGGGTCGGAATCCAGTCCGCCCTTGACCTCCATCAGCGTGATGGCCTCGCCCCCGGCATGACTCAATGCCGGCAGCACCGGCTGATAACCGGTGCACTGCACGACAATGTCGGCTTCCGCCAGCGCCTGACGGGCGCGCTCGAACTGATCGGCCGGGCCCTGATGGGTCTGCAGCAACTGCACGCGCACGCCGGTCTTGCCGATCTGGCCTTTGGACAGGGCTTCACGGCCCACGTCCAGCGCCCGGTAGCGCAAACCGCCCGAGCGGTTGACCCGACCCGAAACCGGGCAGACATCCCTGGCCGCATCGAAGGCATAGCCGGCGTCCAGCGCGGCCTGGGCAGTTTCGTAAAACAGTCGGATCGGCGAACGGTGGACCAGTGTCACTTCCTCCAGGCCGGCGAATTCCAGCGCGTCGGCCAGGTTTTCCAGCACCGAGAACGCGCTGTGGGAGCCACCCACGACGCACACCCGGCCCTTGGACGCCAGCGTGGTCGCGAAAAGGTGGCGCAGTTGCACGGCGTTCATTCTCAGCAGTGCGTCGGCGCTCTCGATCCGCGCGGAAGGTGGTACCGCGAGGCCTTGATCCGCCAGGCTGTCGAGCAGATGCTGCGGGTCCTGCCAGCCACCCAGATTGAGGACGACGGCGCGGCTGCGAATACGCCGACTGCGGCCTTCGGACTCGACCCACACTTGATACTCGTCACCCTCACGCACGATCTCGGTGATCGTCGTGCTGCTCCATAGCTTCACGCCGTAGCGCTCGACGATAAAGTCGAGCACCAGCTTCGAGGCTTCCGCCAGCAGTTCAGCGACATCCGCCAACTGCGGCGCGCTTTGCGCCTGACGACGGATGCGCCAGTAGGCGGGCGAATGCTCGAGGGGTTCGAATACATCACGCAAAGCCGGGTCGCGCAGACAATCAAGGAACACGTCGCCCACTGAGTTGGCGGTGATCCGGTAATCGCCCAAACGACCCGTGCCCGGCGTAGGACTGGCGTCGACAATGATTAAACCTTCCTTGGCCAGTTCTGGCATGGCCCCACTTTTCAATGCGTTGAAAAGCAGCCCCATCCCCGCAGGTCCGGCACCTCCTACTACGCAACCGCAAACGGTTTCCAGATGATCTCCTTGCATAACTGTCACTCCACGCTGGGTCGTTACCGTATCGCCACGTGCGTTATAAACCGCCCCACTTACGTGGGCGTTCAACCGCTACCGCTGAAGCGATGTCTGGACTTTCAAGTTGAAAAATAATGAGCAATGACTGAACTACTGCACTTCTGGCAGACACGACTACCGCAGTGAGTTGCATCACGTCGGTGGTGATAAAGGGTCGGATGACCGACGCGAGGTCGATTGATTGGCGAAGGCTCTGGGACGCCGCTTTCGGGGCAGCAGCTCGTTTCATGAGCCGGCCGGTCGCCACCTGTTGAGGCTTCCCTTCGTCAGGTTTCTTAGAAGGACGCTACCGCCAACTCATCGCGCGTCTGAAAGGAATAATCATGAAACGAGAAGTGTCGGGCGCTTGCACTAAGCGCGGGTTATCTAAGTTGAAAACGTAACGTGATGTTTGCAGGGATCAGATGAAGTGTCAATTTTTTGAGAAAACGCTGCATCAGCCTAGCCGGAGACATAACTCATTGTTTTTAAAGGAATTAGCAAATATGACGCCATTATTATGTCGCCTCATCTGAGCCCCATGTATTTATAAAATAAGAAGGCTTGGCAATTTAGCTGCAAAACTCAGGTCGCCGATGGATAAGTGCTCTTATTCGCAATAAGGCATTGGGGTAAGCGTCATCCTTAGTTGCAGTTACCAATCACCGGGGACGTCTTGAAGCGTTTATTGACGTCAGAAGTTTTTCAGCTTCATATACATTTACTTCCCCTTGAAGAGCAGAGGCACTCTCTGGCGTATCCGATGAATGGAGAATTATCGTGAGCGGCGATGAGAACTATTCCGCCCTGGCATGTCTCCATTGTCATGCTGAGCACTTTCCAACGGACAGAGAGGTGACCCTGATGAATGCTGATAAAAACCGTCGGTCCAGCATTGCCGAAATTGATTATTCGCGAGATACGCTGTTTGGCCCTATTCCCATGCAGGCCACCTGCCGAGTGCGACTGGCCACCATTGAGCATGACGGTCACAGCCTGCGCGAGCTGACGATCATCGGCGACGTGCCGGATTATTTGCACAAGTCAGCGATCATTCGCGTTGCGATGGATGGACGCGTGGAAGCAGGGCCTGTGCGAGAACACTATGCGGTTCAAGACAACGGCGAAGAGCAGTTCAAACTGCTCTTCGAAAACGAGCACCGTCGCCGGATGCATTGAGAAAGGTAGGATTACTGCTGGCCGATGTGCACGTGAATGGCCTGAGCGATGCCCAGCGGTTTGCTGGATCGAGTCTCTGAAGCACCCAGCGCTGAGGGGCTCAGCGGTGCAGGCGTCAGTGGTGGTGAGCTGAAGAGCAGCGCCGCTGCGGAGGCAGACGCCTCTTCTGACGTAGCGGACGTGCCGCTCTCCGGCTGACCTGCCGGCGCGATTGCGGCGCCGTAGCGCAGGCCTTCTACTTGGGGTTTGACTTCCAGCACCGGCTCGGCGGGAAGAAGCTGTTGTCGCTCCAGGGATGTCATGGGCGGCCGGAAGCTGGCATTTCGCGTCTCCAGATGCTCCAGCATCGTGACGATCGTCGCCGCGCCCACCACCACAATCCCCAGCAGGCAGCCGACGCCGATCATGACCTTGCGACGGCGGCGCAGAGGCGCCACTCGTTCCTGCTCTCGTATCACCTCGATCCCGGGTTGCGCGTGCGCCATGCAAATCCTCAATATCCCGCCTGGCCGCTTTGGGCCGATACAGACCAACATAAGGCCGAATGGCGATTATTGCTAGAGCCCCGCGCTCACCCCGCCAATGCATGGGGGTAATGCCTGGCCCTTTCGAGCTCGGCCTGGAGATCTCGAATCAGTACGCACAAGGCGTGGCTGTTATCGAGGGAATCCAGGGCAATATTGGAAGCGAACAATTCGACGTGCTCGGTGACGGGGTCGATGACTTCAACCGTCATCACATCCTCCAGCACCGTGCAGTTGCAGCGCAGAGGCAGAAACGCACTTTCTATGATGCTGCGCAGTTCAAGATTAGAGAGCGTACAGGCAATCATCGTCAATCCTCCACAGGCAGGACTGGGTGATGCGTTCAGCCACTCGCCTGACTATAAGTAACCACTTCCAGGACGCTGGAAATGTTTCCCGTGCCTGCCTGCCATTCGGCAAACAGGAATATCCAAGTTATACGCCGCGCCCTAAAGTGAAGCAAACAACCGCGATTGCCCGCACTCAATTGCGCCAGACACAGGTTGGCCGAGCAAAATCGATTCATCGGAATAGAACCTTCCCCGTTAATCGTTTAACTAGCGGGGTCAGTGGATCAATCGACACGATCAGGCGGCGAGCATGCGCTCAGCCATTCGTCGGGCGTCCTTGGGCAGCCCGACGAGTGACGTTATTTGCTGATGGGATCAGCTGCGTGGCAACTTGAGATGAATGAGGGCAACGCGAGCGCCCTTTTTGTCCTGACGCTCTTCAATGGCGAAGGGTTTGAATCCCAGCTTGGGGTAGAAGAGCAATCCGGGAACGTTATGGTTGAAGCATGAAGCGGTCAGTTCCGCCGCTTCATGTTTGCCAAACGCCAGTTCCATCATGCAGCCAATCATGTAGCGGCCAACGCCCTTGGAGCGAAAGCGCGGGTCGATGATGACGTTGCCCATGGAGCACCGGCCTCTGAAGTCGTAGCGGGAGAAATTGGCGAATCCCACCACTTGGCCGTCCAGCTCGATGACGGTGTTGTCCGAGCGCTGCGCGATGGATTCATTGAGCTGCTCCGGTGTCAGCGGAAATACCGCCTTCGGAAACATATAGAAGAGCTCGTCAATGCTCTGGGGCATGTCGCAGATGAAAGGGACGTCTTTTTCTTCCAGGGGGCGATGGACAAACATGCTGGGTTACCTCTCGAAGAAACAGGGGCTGTGGGCGGACTATAGCTGTCAACCTGCGGGGGTGACGTTATAAGACACCATCCAGGCATAAATGTGCCGGAATGTTACGCATTGACGGAATCCGTCGCAGAAGATTGTCGCAAACCTCTGACAGCCATGGAAATCCCGTCACCGGGCAGAACGCATCCGCTCTTTTGGGACGTTCATGCATTTTGCACGACCCCTGTGAATAACAGAATTTACAGGTCATTGATTTTTAAGGGTTTTTATTCTAATCCGCAGCTGGCACAGGCAGTGCACCGTAATGGGGAGAAGCACAACATCATTCGCACGGAGCAGCACAATGAACGTCTCACCTGATTCTTATCCTGCCGCTGTAGAAGAGTCCTCCTCGGTCTCGGGCGTGTCCTGGGGAGCCATCTTCGCTGGCGCCGCCGGTGCCGCCGCGTTGTCCCTTATCCTGGTTCTGCTGGGTTCGGGTCTTGGTTTCTCGGCGATGTCGCCCTGGGCCAACGAAGGCGCGAGCGCCAAGACCATCGGCATCTCGACGGTCGTCTGGCTGGCGCTGACGCAGATCGTGGCATCCGGTCTTGGCGGTTACCTCGCCGGTCGTCTGCGCGTCAAATGGGCCAACATGCACGGTGACGAAGTCTACTTCCGTGACACCGCACACGGCTTCCTGTCGTGGGCTGTCGCTACGCTGGTGGCCGCCGTGTTGATCGTCGGTTCGGTCAGCGGCATCGTCGGCAGCGGCGTGAAAGCCGGTGCTACCGCGGTTGCCGGTGTTGCAGGTACTGCCGCCACTGCGGCCGGTTCTGCAGCGGGCAATACCAGCAGTGACCAATACGGTTACTACATCGATTCGCTGTTCCGCGATGATCGTCCTGCTGCTGTCAGCGATGACGCTGCCCACGGCGTGGTGGTGCGTATCTTCACCAAGACGATGGCTAACGATGGTCAGCTGGCTCCGGAAGACCGTACCTATCTGGCACAGCTGGTCGCTCAGCGTACCAACCTGAGTCAGGCCGATGCCCAAGCGCGTGTTGATCAGGTTTACGGTCAGGCCAAGCAAGCTGTTACCGATGCCAAGCTGAAAGCTCAACAGGCTGCCGATGCTGCCGCGAAGGCCGCTGCAACGGCTGCGCTGTGGACATTCGTTTCGCTGCTGTGCGGTGCGTTCGTGGCCAGCCTTGCCGCTATCTGGGGTGGTCGTCGCCGTGATGCGGTGACGTATGTCGAAACCCGTGCTTATTCCACTACTTCCAGCATTCGCTGATTAAGGAGAGTCATTATGCGTTCACTACTTCTGTGGTTCCTCGGCATTCCAATCCCGATCATTATTTTGATTGCACTGTTTGTGCATTGATTGAGTGATCGATCAAAGATCCGCGCTGTTCTCCCCGAGGCAGCGCGGATTTTTTTCGTCTGTTGGAAATATCAAAAGCGTCTGCCTAAGGGCAGACATTTCGCCTTCGGCGAGTTACTTGGAAAAGCACCCCAAGTAACCAAGGGTGCCTGCTCCTGGCTGGGCTCCTCCTTCGTCGGAGTACCTTCACTCCGGTCTCGCTCCGTGGGCCCGCGCCGAACGGGCATCCATGCCCTGACGGCGCTCTCGCCGCATCCATGCGGCTCGACCCACTCCACGAGACCTGCGTTCAGCCTGCACCCAAGTCGCGATTAGTGTTGTTTGGACTTCCTGCATACGAAGATCAAAAGCGCGTTTAAGCAGATCAAGGGCTTCCCGGCTGAAGCCGGTCCTACAATCAGCGCCGATCCAACTGACTGCGCGCGTTGCTTTTAGTGGGACCGGCTTTAGCCGGGAAGAGGCCAGTCCAGGCGCCAACAATTTTGCTGAGCGCCCCCTACCGGTGGGAGCGAGCTTGCTCGCGAATGCTTTATCTCAAACACCAGATATCTGTTGGATGTACCGACCCCTTCGCGAGCAAGCTCACTCCTACAAGTCCTCAGCGTTTGATCTCCCTTGATCTGCCCATGATCGTGATCTGCTGTTGATCGTGATCTGCTGTTGATCTTGATCTTCATGCACAGAAAGCTCAGACGCCACCAATCGCGACTTTGGTGCAGGCCGAACGCAGACGACGCGCAGTGGGCCGAGCGGCATGGATGCCGCGAGAGCCGCCCCCCGCCATGGATGGCGGATGGCGGCGGGCCCACGGAGCGTCGTCGGAGTGAGGGAACCCTGAGGAACGAAGGGCCCAACCAAGAGCAGGCACCCTTGGTTACTTGGGGTGCTTTTCCAAGTAACTCGCCGAAGGCGAAACGTCTGCCCTTAGGCAGACCGCCGTAGATCTTGATCTTGATCTTGATCTTGATCTTGATCTTGATGTGGCTCTAAGAACGACCCCCCTCTCTCATGGCATCCCCAACCAGTTCGGCAGTGCCAGCGAGATATAAGGCACGTACGTCACCAGCAGCAGGAACACCAGCAGGATCGACAGCCATGGCAATGCCGCACGAATGGTCTCGCCCAGCGTCAGACCGGTCACCGCAGACGTCACGAACAGATTGAGCCCCACCGGCGGGTGGACCAGTCCGATCTCCATGTTGACCACCATGACGATGCCCAGGTGAATCGGATCAATGCCGAGCTTCATCGCGATCGGGAAGAAGATCGGCGCCAGGATCAGGATGATTGCCGACGGCTCCATGAAGCTGCCCGCGACCAGCAACACAATGTTCACCATGATCAGGAAGCCGATCGCAGTCAGGCCTTCGGAGATGACCCACGCGGTAATCTGCTGTGGGATTTGCTCTGTGGTCAGAACGTGGGCAAACAGCATGGCGTTGGCGATGATGAACATCAGCATGATCGACAGCCGGCCCGACTCCAGCAGCACCTTCGGGCAGTCCTTGAAGCTCATGTCCTTGTAGACGAACAGCGCGATGAACGCCGAATACACCGCCGCCACCGCCGCGGCTTCGGTCGGGGTGAACATGCCGCTGTAGATCCCGCCGAGGATGATGACCAGCAGCATCAGGCCCCAGAACGCCCGTTGCGCTGTGTGCAGCCATTGGCGGAACGTGACCCGTGGCTGGGCCGGGAGTTTCTTGACCCGGGCGACGATGTAGATCACCACCATCAGGATCACGCCGAGCAGAATCCCGGGGACCACACCGGCAATGAACAGTTTGCCGACCGAGGTCTCCGTCGCAGCGGCGTAGACCACCATCACGATCGAAGGCGGGATCAGAATGCCCAGCGTACCGGCGTTGCAGATGATGCCCGCGCCGAATGCCTTCGGGTAACCGGAGCGCACCATGCCGGCGACGGCTATCGAACCCACGGCTGCAACGGTCGCGGGCGATGAACCGGACAGCGCCGCAAACAGCATGCACGCCAGCACCGCCGCAATCGCCAGACCGCCGCGGATGTGACCGACGCAGGCGTTGGCAAAGTCGATCAGCCGCTGCGCGACCCCGCCCGTGGTCATGAAGGCGCCGGACAAGAGGAAGAACGGGATCGCCAGAAAGGTGTAGCTGTCGGAGGTTTCGAACAGCTTGATCGCCAGCGAACTCAACGAGTCCGGGCTGAACAGCAGGATCGAAACGGCTCCGGACAAGCCCAGGGAAATGGCGATGGGCACGCCCAGGAACATGAAAACGAACAGCAGCAGGAACAGGCAGATAACAGTCATCAGTGCTGCTCCTCGGCAGGGTTGGCGAGTTTGCTCGCTTCAGCCGCTTCGTCGGCCAGACCCAGCCCGGTCTGCCGGTGCGTCCAGATGCGGTAGAGGATTTCCAGGTAACGGGCGATCACCAGAGCAAAGCCGATCGGCACGATGACCGCGATGTACGCGACCTTGATGCCGTAACGATCCAGGTCTTCGGCACCGATGCCAGCCACGAACAGCGCTGACACCCACTTGTAACTGGCAACGAGGAACAGACCGGCGTACGCGAGGCAGCAGGCACAGGCCAGCATCGCCAGAATTCGCTGAACCGGCTTGCTGGTTTTCTTGACCAGCGCGTCGACCCCCAGGTGGCCCGCCGTGCGCACGCCGTAGGAAATCCCGAAGAAGATCAGCCAGCCAAACAGCGCTTTGGTCAGCGCCACGCTCCAGGTCATGCCTTGGGCGTAGCCCATCAAGTGGTCGCCGATGGCGGCGAAAAAGTCGCTGCTCACCGTCCATTGATCGCTGAGGGAATAAAACAGGGTGTAGATGTTGTTCAACGCCACGTAGACGAAAGTCACGAGGGTCATGGCAGCCAGCAGGAAGGCAATGATGCCCTCCTCCAGATGCTCCCAGAGTCGCGTCAGCGGGTGCATAAGCATTCTCCGAACGAAGCCGAATGTAGCCGGGCATAGCGACGGCCGTGGAGGCAGACCACCCGCGAAACGGGTGGCCGCCGGGCCGTCACGGTCTGTATCGAGAAGCGAAGGAAGGGCTCAAGGCGCCTTGTTCGAATCGTCGGCGGCCTTGATCAGGTCAGCACCGATTTCTTCGGAGAATTTGTCCCAAACCGGCTTCATGACGTCACGCCATTTGGCGCGCTGCTCGGGGGTGAGCGTCACGATTTCGCTGGTTTTGGAATCGATGATTTTCTGCTTGGCGGTCTGGTTCAGCGCCTCGGCCTGCTTGTTCACCTCGACGGTGACCTGATCCATGATCTTTTGCAGTTCGTCACGCACATCCGCCGGCAGGCCGTTCCAGAACTTGGAGTTGGTGATCACCATGTAGTCGATCAGGCCATGGTTGGACTCGGTGAAGAACGGCTGCACCTCGTTGACCTTCTGGCTTTCGTAGTTCGACCAGGTGTTTTCGGTGCCGTTGACCGTGCCGGTCTGCAGGCCTTGGTAGACCTCGGCGAAGCTCATCTTGCGCGGGTTGGCGTGCAGGGCGACGAATTGGGCTTCGAGCACGCTGGAGGCTTGAACGCGGAACTTCAGGCCACGGGCATCTTTCGGTTCAACCAGCTTTTTGTTGGCGGACAGTTGCTTGAGGCCGTTGTGCCAATAGGCCAGGCCATGAATGCCCTTGTCATCCATTGCGGTCAGCAATGCCTTGCCCTGGGGACCCTGCTGGAAGCGATCAACGGCGGCGAGGTCGTTGAACAGGAACGGCAGGTCGTAGATCTGCACTTTCTTGGTGTACTGCTCGAATTTCGCCAGGGACGGCGCCAGCATCTGCACGTCGCCGAGCAGCAGGGCTTCCATTTCCTTGCCGTCACCGAACAGCGAAGAGTTGGGATAGACCTCGACTTTGACCTTGTCTTTCAAGGCCGGGTCGGCGGCGACCATCTTCTGGAAAAGCAGCGCGCCCTGCCCCTTCGGCGTGTTTTCCGCCACCACGTGGGCGAACTTGATCGTGATCGGGTCAGCGGCCTGTGCAAGGCCGGCCATAGACACCGCAGCCGCGCAGAAGAGCGCTTGGGTCAGCTTCAACATCGATATCACCTTTTTATTTTTGTAGGAGCTTATGTTTGAAGGAGCAGGTGGAGCGCATGAGCATAGTGCAACCCCACGATGACGAAGCCCCGGTGTTTAGAGAATCAGCATTTGTGTAAGCCGGCGTTCGGGGTTGATGAACGCGATGACGCGTTAAACCGATCGCCGGAGATGGGATTTACCCTGCCGCCAGCGCCAGCAACCGTTGAGCCCTGAGCAGCACCGGCGCGTCGACCATCTGCCCTTCCAGCTGAAACGCACCTGCCCCCTTGGCCGCCGCGCTGGCCTTGATCACCTTTTGTGCCCAGTTCAGGTCATCAGCGCTGGGGGTCAGGGCGGCATGGATGACCGGCACCTGGGCGGGATGGATGCACAGCGCGCCGCCGTACCCCATGTCGTAGGCGTGGCGAATGGCGTGGTGAAGGCCTTGAGGGTCGCCGATGGCCGGGTGCACACCGTCCAGCGGTGGCAGCAAATCCGCGCCTCGTGAATGCAGTTGCACCGACATCCGCGCCTGATCGAGAAACATCTGCGCGGCGTGGGTGCCGCTGTTGAGGTTCAGGTCCAGCGCCAGGTCGAGCCCGCCAAACGACAAACGCTCGACACCCTCGGCATGGGCGATCTGCTCCAGGGCCAGCAGGCCCTTGGCGCTTTCGATGATCGGCAGGACCGGTTTGCCGGTCTGCCAGACCGCCGCGACGTGAGCAGCGCTTTCGACCTTCGGCAGCAGCACCCCGGCGACGCCCGAGTGGTGTCGGCAAAACCCTAGATCATCGGCGTGCTCGGCGTGAGTCGGCGCATTGACCCGCACCCATACGCAGGCTTGCGGGTTGTCGTTCAGGAAGGTCGCGAGATTGTCCCGCGCCTGGCGCTTGAGGGGTTCTTCGACGGCGTCTTCGAAATCGACGATCACCGCATCGGCGCCTGCCGCCAGCGCTTTGGCAAAACGATCGGGGCGACTGCCGGGGACGAACAGAGCGGAGCGGATGAGGGTGTGGGCCATGTCGGTGTCCTGAGAGTGTCCTGTAGGAAGGGGTGCGCCGCGCAAAACAGCCTTTTGCAGAAACAGGCGCTAGACCACTCCGCCCGCCGCCATCCGCGTCTGGTCTTCGGCCGAAAACCCCAGCTCGCCAAGAATGCTGCCGGTGTGTTGGCCCAATCCCGGCACGCCGTCCATGCGCGGTGTGAACGCGGTGTTATGGCCCGGCGGCAGCAGCGACGGCAGCGGGCCGGACGGGCTGTCAACTTCGCGCCAGCGGTCGCGGGCCTTGAGCTGCGGATGGTCCCAGACACCTTGCATGTCGTTGACCCGCGCATTGGCGATCTGCGCGTCTTCCAGTCGGGCCACCACGTCATCGACGCTCAAGGACGCGAAGCCGTCGACGATGATCTGCCGCAGCACCTCACGGTTTTCCGAGCGTTTGAAATTCGCCGAAAAGCGCTCGTCGGTAGCCAGCGCCGGATCGAGCAGGACCTTCTCGCAGAACAGCGCCCATTCGCGTTCGTTCTGCAGCCCCAGCATGATCGTGCCACCGCCGCCGGTGGGAAATGGTCCGTAAGGATAGATCGTCGAGTGGGACGCACCGGCCCGTGGCGGTGGCGGCGCGCCGTTGTAGGCGTAATACATCGGGTAGCCCATCCACTCCACCAGGCTTTCCAGCATGCTGACGTCGATGCGGCTGCCCTCCCCGGTCTTGTCCCGCAGCATCAGCGCCGACAGAATCCCGGTGTAGGCGTACATGCCGGCAGCGATGTCGGCGATGGAGCAACCGGCCTTGGCCATCTCGTTTTCGCCGGGGCCACCAGTCACCGACAAAAAGCCGCCCTCGCTCTGGATCAACAGGTCGTAGGCCTTCTTCTTCTCGTAGGGCCCGCCTTCGCCGTAGCCGGAAATGTCGCAAACGATCAGGCGCGGGAAACGTTCGTGCAGGGCGTCGAACGACAAGCCCATGCGTGCAGCGGCACCGGGTGCCAGGTTCTGCACCAGCACGTCGGCCTTGGCGAGCAGCGATTGAAGAATGTCGCTGGCCTCGTCCTGCTTGAGGTCCAGGGTCAGGCTTTCCTTGGAGCGGTTGGTCCAGACGAAATGCGAGGCCAGGCCGTCGACGCGCTGGTCGTAGCCACGGGCGAAATCACCGACGCCGGGGCGCTCGATCTTGATCACGCGGGCGCCCAGATCCGCCAGTTGACGGGTGCAGAACGGCGCCGCGATGGCGTGCTCGAGGCTGACGACGGTGATGCCGTCCAGAGGACGCGGGGGTTGTTGAGTCATGTGGATAAACCTCTTAGCCCATAGCGGGCAACTCACTCGCAGGGATGGTGGCTCTCATCAAGCGCGGTATGTGCCGCGCAATGAGCAGACGCCAAATAAACTGTGGGAGTGAGCTTGCTCACGAAGGGGCCGGTACATCCGGCATACCACTGCTGCTGATCCACTGCATTCGTGAGCAAGCTCACTCCCACAGGGACCGCATTCCCACAGCTCACCGTGTTTGCCGTTAGATCAAATCAGCCAGATCCTGTGCATCGCGCAGCTGCCAGACCCGCTGAATCAATGCAGCGCCCTGCTCCACCGTGCGTGCGCCGGAGAACGCCAGCAGGCGCTGAAACTTGTCCTCCAGCTCAGGCCGCGACAGGGTGTTGCCCGGATCGCCTTTCGGCTCATCAATGCCGGCGCTAAGGGTGCGGCCATCGGTGGTGGTCACAATCACTCGACCTAGCCAGCGCGCGGGATAGGCGCCATCCACTTCCGGATCCAGCTCCATCGTGACCTTTTCGCGGAAAGCGGCGACGTCGGCATCGGTCAGGGCCAGGTCGCGGAATTCGATCAATTGCGCGCTGCCGTGAACGGCGATCAACCCGAGCACCGCGCCCATGGAAAACTTGGCCTGGTGCACGGTCTGCGGCACATCGACCCGGCCGAGCACATCGATGGCCCCTTGATGAACCCGCGTGACCACCTTGGCGATCTGCTCATGGCGCAGGCCTTCGCGCTGCATCAGGTGCAGCAAAGCATCGGCCGCCGGGTGGGTGTGGCGACACGAAGCGTGAAACTTGAACGACGTCTCGACCAGCGCCCAACGGCTGCCGAGACGATCGGAGAGTTTCGCCGGATCGCTGTCGCTGGACATCCCTGCGGCCATGCCCTGATCGCCCTCGAGAATGTCGCGTGCGCCGGTGAGGCCGTCTTCGGTGAGGTACGCTGCCAGCAGGCCATCGGCCGCCGCCTTGGCGGTGTGCAGCTGCTTGGAATCGGCGGCATCACGGAGAAATTCCCACAGCCCGGCGGCCTGGGTGCCCGCTGTGCCCAGCAGATTGATGAACTGCTCTTTGTCGAAGTTCAGCAGCTTGCCCACGCCCACCGCCGCCGCGAGGGTGCCGACGGTGGCAGTGGTGTGGAAGATGCGGTAGTGGGAGCGGCCCATGAATTCGCCGATGCGGATACCGGCTTCATAACCGGCGACCGAGGCCAGCAATAAATCCTGCCCGGTCTTGCCGAGGTCCTGAGCCGCTGCCAGTACGGCCGAGAACACCACTGTCGCGGGGTGCAGCACCGAACTGTTGTGCAAATCGTCCTGCTCGACCAGGTGCGAAGACGCCCCGTTGACCAGCGCGGCGAAGTACGCCGAGGTGCCGCGATCGCTGACCAGAATCTTCGCCTTGCCCTCTCGCGGGCCCATGCGTTCGGCGTAGCGCTCAAACAGCGGGATGGGCCGCGCGCCCTGGCTGGCCAGCGCCGAACCGATCCAGTCGAGGAACAGGTCTTCGGTGCGGTCCAGCACGACGCCGGGAATCTGCTCGTAGGTCAACTCGGCGAGGAAACCCGCCAATGCCTGGGTATGGCTCATTTCGGCGTCCTCAGAAGCTGCGTGGCAGGTCGAGCAGGTGCTCGGCGACGTAGGAAAGAATCAGGTTGGTGGAGATCGGCGCCACCTGATACAGACGGGTCTCGCGGAATTTGCGCTCCACGTCGTACTCGCAGGCGAAGCCAAAACCGCCATGGGTTTGCAGGCAGGCATTGGCCGCTTCCCACGACGCTTTTGCCGCGAGGTATTTGGCCATGTTGGCGCTGGCACCGGCGTTCTTGCCGCTGTCGTATTCCTCGCAGGCACGCCAGCGCATCAGGTCCGCCGCTTCGATTTCGATGTGCGCTTCGGCGATGGGGAACTGCACGCCCTGGTTCTGCCCGATCGGGCGGCCAAACACCACGCGATCACGGGCATAAGCCGCGGACTTCTCGATGAACCAGCGGCCGTCGCCAATGCACTCGGCGGCAATCAATGTGCGCTCGGCGTTGAGGCCGTCGAGGATGTAGCGGAAGCCCTTGCCCTCCTCGCCGATCAAACTGTCGGCGGGCAGTTCGAGGTTGTCGAAGAACAGTTCGTTGGTTTCGTGGTTGACCATGTTGGCGATGGGCTGAACGGTCAGGCCGTTGCCGATGGCGTCGCGCAGGTCGACGATGAAGATCGACATGCCTTCGGACTTTTTCGTCACTTCCGCCAGCGGCGTGGTGCGCGCCAGGAGGATCATCAGGTCGGAATGCTGCACGCGGGAGATCCAGACCTTCTGGCCATTGATCACGTACTTATCGCCCTGCTTCACCGCCGTGGTCTTGATCTTGGTGGTGTCGGTGCCGGTGCTGGGCTCGGTCACGCCCATGGACTGCAGGCGCAGTTCGCCGCTGGCGAGCTTGGGCAAGTAGTAGCTTTTCTGCGCGTCGCTGCCGTGACGCAACAGGGTGAACATGTTGTACATCTGGCCGTGTACGGTGCCGGAATTGCCGCCGCAGGCGTTCACTTCTTCGAGGATCACCGAGGCTTCCGCCAGGCCCAGCCCGGAGCCGCCGTATTCCTCGGGGATCATCGCCGACAGCCAGCCCTCATCGGTCAGCGCCTTGACGAAGGTTTCCGGGAAGCCTTTCTGCTCATCGATCTTGCGCCAGTATTCGGCCGGAAACTGGGCACACAGCGCGCGCACGCCGTCACGGATGGCATTGAGGTCTTCGTTTTCGTAGGGATTCATGGTGTCCACTCGCATCGGCCGGCGCTCAAGGGGTTGGCGCGCCTGGCTGTGTAAAGGAAGGATTCAGTCAAAAACGACTTCGGCGCCCTGGGCGACGCCGGCGTCATTGCCGGCCCACAGCTGCGCCTTGCCCGGCTCGACGATTCGTCCGCCGACGCGGAAGGCAGCGGGCACGTTCAGCGGCCGCACGCCGCGATAGGCGAAATGCCGCACGCGCCTATCGGGGTTGGCACGAATGAAGGCGCGCAGGTTGAAGGTGGCGATCATCGGCCCGTGCACGACCAGCCCGGAATAACCCTCGGTGTTGGTGACGTAGGGGTAGTCGTAGTGAATGCGGTGGCCGTTAAAGGTCACGGCGGAGTAGCGAAACAGCAGCGTCGGCGTCGGCTCAATGACCTCGCTCCACTCGCCCTGCTCAGGGGCGTCACCGCTGTTGAGCTTGGGTGGATTGGGCTCGCGGTAAACGATGTCCTGCTCTTCACGCACGCACAGCTCGCCGTGTTGCGAGTAGTCGTGGCGCACCGTCACGAACAGCAGCGAGCCGGTACGACCGTGCTTTTCCTCGATGTGCAGAACGGTCGACAGGCGATGGGCGTCAGCACCCACCTTCAGCGGCTGAATGAACTCGACGCGGCCACCGGCCCACATGCGGTTGCGATTGTCCGCAGGGGGCAGAAAGCCGCCACGGGCGGGATGGCCGTCACCGCCGAGTTGCGCTTCGAACACCGGCTCCTGGAAAAAGCACCACTGCCACAGCGGCGGCAACGGGTCGCCGACAGCGGGCGTGGGCTCGCCAAAGGTGGCCGCAATGCGCTTGATCAGGTTGATGCTCAGATGATCCTGGGCTTCTTCGGTGCGGCCAATCCAGTCCGTAAAATTCACGGATGACTCTGCAGCGCTCATGGGCGGGAACCCTCTGGGTTTGTTGTTATGGCCCGATCATGGAAGTGCGCCGGCATTCTGTGAATTTGCATTTGCGTATAGCGGCGTTCGGGTATGCTGAACGCCTTCTGCAACGTCCGGACACCTCCCATGCATTTCGACCTGGCTGACTTGCGCCTCTTCATTCATATCGGCGAATCACCGAGCCTGACCCAGGGCGCGCGCCGAGCGTTTCTCTCTCCAGCAGCTGCCAGCGCGCGGATCAAGGCGCTGGAAGGCCAACTCGGCACGCGCCTGCTGTACCGCGACAGCCGCGGCGTCGAACTGACACCCGCTGGCCAGCGACTGCTCAAGCACGCGCGGCTGATCATGAGCCAGGTGGATTACCTGAAAAGCGAGTTCACCCGGTACGGGACTGATTCGGCCGGGCACATTCGTATCTTCGCCAACACCACCGCTGTCACCGAGTTTCTGCCCGAAGTGCTGGCCGGGTTTCTGGCGAAACGGCCCGGCGTCACGGTGGACCTGCAGGAGCGTCTGTCCCGGGACATCGTGCGCGGCGTGCTCGACGGCAGCACCGACATGGGCATCATCGCCGGACCGGTGGAAGCGGCGGGGTTGCAGGTCATCCACTTCAGCACCGACCGGCTGGTACTGATCGTGCCCGTGGGCCATGAGCTGGCGACCGAGAAAAAGGTCACCTTCAAGCAGACCCTGGCGTTCCAGCACATCGGCCTGCACGAAGGCAGCACGCTGCTGAGTTTCCTGCGCGATCACGTTGAGCGGCTGGGGCAAAGCCTGTCGTTGCGGATTCAGGTATCGAGCTTCGAGGCCATCTGCCGGATGGTGGAAGCCGGGGTGGGCATCGGGGTCATCCCGGAGTCGGCGGCGTCGCGGCACAGTCGGACGATGGAGCTGGTGACCATCGAGCTCGACGAACCCTGGGCGGTGCGCGAGCGGAGCATTCTGGTCCGCGAACTGGACGCCCTGCCGGGGGTGGTCAGGGCGTTGATTTCGGTATTGTTGCCTGCGCCCGACGCTGAAACCGAGCCCGCAACGCCCGAGGCGTAATCAGATCCAGACGTCGTTCTGCGCGGTGCGCTCGTTGGTGTCGTCACCGGTGTTGATCACGCCGCTGGGCTCGATCAGCATCAGCTTCACTTCCTTTTCGGCGTAGGGTTTGTGCTCGACACCCTTAGGGACTACGTACAGCTCGCCCGCATTGAGCTCGACGAAACCGTCGCGGAAATCGATGCGCAAACGGCCTTCGAGCACGATGAAGGTTTCGTCGGTGTCGGCGTGGCTGTGCCAGAGAAACTCCCCTTCCAGCCGCGCCAGCTTGAACTGGTAGTCGTTCATCTGCGCGATGACTTTCGGCTGCCACTGCTCGATGAACAGGCTGTATTTCTGGGCGAAATTGACGGGGGTGTGTTGGGTGGTGGGCGTGGACACTAGGGCGGCTCCGAAGGGGTTGATGTGAGGCCAATCTAGAGCGCGGGGGTGGGTGGGGTCTTGTACGTTATTGCAGAGTGACGGGTGGGTTGGTGTTGCGGTGCTTCAACTGACGCCTTCCCGGCTAAAGCCAGTCCTACAAAAAGCGCGCGGTGTGTCAGGAGGGATTTTGCGGTGTGGCAACTGACACCTTCCCGGCTGAAGCCGGTCCCACAAGGTGTACAGCCTTCCCAGCCAAGGCCAGTCCCACCAAGGGCGTTTGATCCACTATGCGCCTGCTCGCAACATCTTCAACCAACGCCCCGGCGGATAGCCGAAGGTCTTCACGAAATGCCGAGTCATGTGGCTTTGGTCGGAGAACCCCGCCATCACCGATGCGTCGCTCAGCGAAACCCCCAACGCTATCGAATGCCGCACCAAGTCCAGCCGGCGCAGGGTCAGGTAGCGATAGGGCGTGGTGCCGAACAGCACGCGGAAATCCCGTGACAGGCGCCAGCGATCGGTGTCGCTGGCCTGTTCCAGATCGGTGAGGCTCACGCCCTGCTCCAGACTGGCCATGAGCATTTCCCGCGCACGTTGCGCGCCGGCGTAGTTGACGCTCTGGCGGCATTTGCGCACTCCGGCGGCCGCTTGCAGCGCAACGGCGAGGTCGTAGATCGCGTCGTCCAGTTCCAGAGGGTCCAGCGCGTTGTTCAGGTCGGAAAGCAGCGCCTGCGTTGCCCTGAACAGGCGCGGATCGTTCGACGCCCCGCCCTTGATGAACGGCAGTGGCTTGCCGCCGAGCACCTGCTGAATCATTGCCGGTTCCAGGTAGAACATCCGGTAGCGAAAGCCGTCTTCGGTCCCGGCGTGGCCATCATGGGCCTCGTCGGGGTGCAGCACCATGGTCTGCCCCGGCAGGTTGTTGACCTGTTCCTTGCCGTACTGAAAGCTCTGCACGCCTGACATCGTGTGGCCGATGGCGTAGGTGTCGTGGCGGTGCATCTCGAAGCCGTGGCCATGAAAGTACGCCTCGATCCGCTCGATCTGCGGCAGCGGCGCGGCACGCAGCACCCAGTCCCGCGTGGAAGGGGTCAGGTGAGCGTCTTCGTCTGCATGGGTGTCCATCGGCAGCGCTCGCGGCAGTGGACGGCAGGTGCTTTGAGAGGACACCGGCCGCCGTCGTGAAAAAGGGCTAACCGGGTTGCTTTAGCAATGCTGCCGATGCACTGGACGCGTGCACCGCTGGTGGCTTCTCGTTGAGCAGGTTCTGGATCGCCTGGCTGTACGCTTCGCGCCCCAGATTCATGCTGTTGTTGTGGTTGCCGCCCGGCACCATCAGCAGGTTCTTTGGCTCCTGCGCCGCGTCGAACAGCGCTTCGCTGAATTGCGGCGCGACAAACTGATCTGCCGTGCCATGCACGATCAGCACCGGCATGTGCACGTCGGCGATCTTGTCGATGGAGTCGAATTTCTGCGAGACCAGCCAGCGCACCGGCAACGAGGTGCGTTTGCTGGCGACGGAGGACGCAGCGTCGGCGAGGTTGGTGAAGGTCGATTCGATGATCAGCCCCCGCGCCTGAATGGGCTCATCACCTTTTTGCGCATCCCGGCCCAGTTCGGCGGCGAGGTCGACCGCCACGGCGCCACCCAGCGAATGCCCGTAGATCAGGCGCTTTTGCGGGTCGGGTTGGATCTGCTTCAAGCGTGCCCAGGCAACGCGCGCGTCTTCATAAACCGACGCTTCCGACGGCAACTGGCCCTTGCTCTGGCCGAAACCGCGGTAGTCGATGGCGAGGATGGAAAAGCCCAAGGCGCGCAGTTGTTCGATACGGAACAACTGGCCGGTGAGGTTCCAGCGCGAGCCGTGCAAATAAAGAATGGCGGGAGCGTCCTTCTTCTCCGAAGGCCACCACCAGGCATGGATGTTTTGCCCAAGGCCAAACGATGGCCCCTTGAGTTCAAGCTCTTGCACATCGGACGGCAGTCCGTGGTACCAGCTCGCCGTGCCGGGCTCGATCATGAAGACCAGTTCACGCTCCTTGTGCTGCAGCGCCGCGCAACCGACCGGCAGACCAACGACGATCAGCACCATGCACAGCCAGAAGAACCAGCGGGCCTTGAGCCGCGCCAGAGAGAATGTTCGCATTGAGAAAGCTGTCCGGTGCAGAAATGAATGCACCGGCAGTTTGCCACTCATTGGCGGGGCGGGTCCTGCTCTTTTCGGCGAACGGCCTTCTGTCGAAAGGCCGCCGCCTGATCGGGGACGGTGTCACGCCGCAGGCTGCACCGAACCCTGACTCCGCAGCTGAATCAGTAACCCGAGCCCGACGCCGCCGCGCCACTGACGATCGCGATCCCGGAGCTGGTGCCCAGTCGCGTCGCGCCCACTTCGATCATTGCCACGGCCGTTGCATAGTCACGCACACCGCCGGACGCTTTCACGCCAACGCCCTGCCCCACGACCTTGCGCATCAGGGCGACGTCTTCCAGGGTCGCGCCGCTGCGGCTGAAGCCGGTGGAGGTCTTGACGAAGGCGACCTTGAGATCACGGCAGATCTCGGCGGCGCGGGTTTTCTGCGCGTCATCCAGCAGGCAGGTTTCGAAGATCACCTTCAGCGGCACCGCGCCACAGGCATCTTTGACGGCAGCGATGTCGTCGCGCACGTCGTCAAACAGGCCGTCTTTCAACCAGCCGATGTTCAGGACCATGTCGATCTCGCCCGCGCCAGCAGCGATGGCCTGCTTCGCCTCGAAAGCCTTAGTGTCGCTCAGCCCGGCGCCCAGTGGAAAGCCGACCACGGCGCAGACCTTGACGGCCTCACCTTCCAGCAAGGACGCGGCATACGGCACCTGGCCAGAATTCACGCACACCGAATAGAATCCGTGCTCCTGGGCTTCGCGGCACAGCGTGGCGATCTGCTCGCGGCTGGCGTCGGCGGCCAGCAAAGTGTGGTCGATGTACTGGGCGAGTGCTGCGGGTTCGATCTTCATGGCCAATCGTTTCCTGATAGTGAGGCGGTAACCAGCGACACGCTTTAAGCTTCATGCCTGAGCGCATCATTTTATGTTGTAAATATAACAATGAATGTTATTTTTTTACCATATCCATTCGACAATCGGAATGCCCGTGGACAGTAAAAAATCCGACCGTATCAAGTTGATCCAGCAAGCCCTGCAAGATCAGAAGGCCATTCACCTGAAGGAAATGGCCGCCCTGCTGGACGTTTCGGAGATGACCCTGCGTCGCGACCTGACCCGGCACCCCGACAAATTCCACCTGTTGGGTGGCCATATCACCCTGGCGTTTGATCCGTCCGAGGCCAGCGATTACAAAGTCACCGAGCAGGACACCCGTCACGTCGAGGAAAAGCGCCGGGTCGGCAAGCTCGCCGCCGCGTTCATTCAACCCGGCGACACGGTATTTTTCGACTGCGGCACGACGATCCCTTTCGTCATCGACTTCATCCCGGACGAGCTGGAATTCACCGCCGTGTGCAACTCCCTCAACGTCCTGCTCAAGCTGCAGCAGAAGCCCAACTGCTCCATCGTGCTGTGCGGCGGCACCTTTCATCGCAAGAATCAGGTGTTCGAGCACCACAGCGAAGCGACCATTCTGGACGGCATCCGCCTGACCTGGGCGTTCGTGTCAGCGGCCGGGGTCAGCGACGAGCTGGGCGTGACCTGCTTCAACTTCAACGAAGTGGAGGTGAAGCAGAAGGTCCTGCGCCAGGCTCGGCATTGCATGTTGCTGGCCGATCATTCCAAGTTTGACGCCGTGCGCACGGCGCATTTCGCGACGTTGCAGGACTTTCATGTAGTGGTGAGCGACAAGAAGCTGCCCAAGGTTTATCGGGATTTGATTGAGGGGTATGGGGCGCGGTGGGTGGTTTGATCAGTCCTGAATTTGTGTCGCCTGCGCCATTGCATTCGTGAGCAAGCTCACTCCCACAGGGTCGATGTCTATCCGCAGATAAGGCAGCGACCCACGCAACGGTGGTCGCTGCCTGATCACCGATTCAGCAGCACGAGCAAGTTAACTCCCCAGGGTGTCGCGTACAGCCGGATTCCCGCGTCGGGTACAACATTTGTGGGAGCGACCGGGGTGGCGCTCCACCTTGCTCGCGAAGAGTCCTTCAGCGTTTCAGATCGCTTTCCAGCTGCGACACCTCTTCAGCCCCCAGATAGCCCGTCGTCACGCTGAACGATGCGCTCTCCCCCGCGCCCAACAAACGCACATTGCCTTTGGCCTTTTCCGCCAGATACCCCTCGGGCTCACAGGTCGCCGGCAGCACAAATGCGGCCACCTGCTGATCAGCGTTGTGCAGGATCCACCGCGCCGCGTGATCGAACTGCGCCGGCTGATAGCGCGTGTAGAACGCCGGGCCTTCCGGGTGCTTGAGCAGGAAATGCGCATGGCCCTGGGCGTCCGCGTGCACGCCGTCGAAGAAGCAGACAATCTCCGGATCGTACAACTCAGGCGTGCTCAGGCTTTCCAGCCGCGAAGGGTCTTCCGTCAGTTCGGCCATGTACGCCGACCACGCCGGCGTCGGCTTGACGTGGGCCGGCACGCTGCTGCGAATCCGCGTACGCGCCATGCCCAACGGCTCGACGAAACGTCCGCCGTCGACGTAGGCGTAGTTCATGTGCGCCATATACATCAGCTCCATCGGCTTGCCGGCCAGGTTGCGCACGTCCATGCCGATGTCGAACAGCGCCGAACCCGGGCGCAAGGTCACGCTGGGCCTGGCGCGATAGTGGTCGCCAAAGCCCATCACGTATTCGTACTCGCCGCCGATGCGCAGAAACGCGCCGCCCGCGTCCTCGCCGACTTCCAGCCAGGCACTGTCCATCGGCGCGCAGGGCATTTCACCGTGCAGCGGATGATCGTCTTCCGGCGTCGGGCAGCCGTTGCGCAAGATCCCGCTGTGGAACATGAAGCAACCGTAGGTGCCGATCACCGTCGGGCTCGGGCGTGGCTGCTCGAACATGTTGCGCATGGTCAGGTCGCAGCCATCGAAGACCGCCGACCAGATCATTTGCCCCTGATACGGCAGCACCACTACCCGACCGCGATCGTTCTCCAGCGCCACGGCTTTCACGCCGCTGGGATAGGTCCAGGCCAGCACACGAAAGTCCGCGGATTCAAGCAGCGTCTTTTCATCGCCACTGAACAGCTCCGGGTACAGCGCAATCGTGGTGCGCTTTTCGGCCGTTCTCATGATGCCGTCACCGCGCCCACCGGTGCCTGGGCCGGCAGCGGATCACGCATGCATTTGATGGCGTAGGCGACGATCGCGACGAAGCACAGCAGTGGCACGGTGTAGGCGATCTGCATGTTTCCGCCGGTGGCGTCGGAGAGCAGGCCCTGGAAGATCGGCATCACGCCGCCGCCGACAATGCTCATCACCAGCAGCGAACCGCCAACGCCGGTGTCTTCGCCCAGACCGTCGATGGTCAGGCCATAAATGGTCGGCCAGCACGGACCGAGGAAAATACTCACGCCCACCGCCGCATACACCGCGCTGATGTTCGGCACAAGAATCGTGTAGGCCAGCAGTACGATGGCCAGCACGCCGTAGATCGCCAGCACTTTGGCCGGGGACATTTTGCGCATCAGCAGGTTGGCGATCATCTTGCCGACGAAGTAGGCGGCGAAGGTGGTCAGCAGGAACCACGACGCGCTGCGCTCGTTCATGCCGCCCATCTGCATCGCCAGGCGAATGGTGAAACTCCACACGCCCACTTGCGCGCCCACGTACAGAAACTGCGCCAGCACGCCGAAGGTGAAGCGCGGGTTGCGCCACAGACGCGACAGGCTCTGGCCAATGCTGCTCGATTTAACGTTGGCCGTGACCTTGCCCTTGCACGCCGGAAACTTGGTGAACGCGATCAGCACGAACATCAGCACCAGCACCGCGATCATCCATTTGTACGGCAGCAGCGTCGACTGGATCATCTGCAATTGCTGGACTGCGGCTTCCGAGGCGCTCATCTGCGTCAACTGCTCGCGGGTGGCGTCGGTGTCCTTGAACATCACGAAGCTGCCGACGTACACGCCGGTCATCGCGCCGAACGGGTGGAAGGTCTGGGAGATGTTCAGGCGGCGGGTGCCGGTTTCACGCGGGCCCATCAGCGTCGAGTAGGTGTTGCAGGCGGTTTCGAGGAAGGCCAGGCCGGCCGCGATGACGAACAGCGCCATCAGGAACATGCCGTATTTGGCCATCGACGCTGCGGGGAAGAACAGCGAGCAGCCCGCCATGTACAGCACCAGACCGATGAGGATGGTGGTCTTGTAGCTGAAACGTCTGACGACCATCGCCGCCGGAATCGCCACGAAGAAATAACCGAGGTAGAACGCCGATTGCACGAAGGAGGTCTGCACATCGCTGAGCAGGAAGGCTTTCTTGAAGTGGGCGATGAGCACGTCGTTCATGCTCGCGGCCGCTGCCCACAGCGCGAAGCAGCAGCACAGCAGCAGGAAGGCGAACCACGGCGTGCGGTTCAGGTAGAACCCGTCCGGTGATTGTTGGAGCGCGGGCTTTGTCATTGTTGTTCTCCGGGAAGTACAGGGAATACCCCGCCCCACCGATCAGGCGATCGGCAGGGCGCGGCGGCTCAAAGGGTGTCGAGGAAGTGACTGAACGCGGCAGCGTCCGGGTAGGAACTCTGGGTGCCGAGGCCGGTGACCGAGCAGGCGGAATAGGCCACCGCGCGGGTCATGGCGTTGCGCATGTCGCCGTCTTCGCTCCAGTGGCGGGCGAAGCAACCAATGAACGCGTCGCCGGCGCCCGTGGTGTCGCGGGCATCGACCTTGATGCCTTCGACGCGAAATTCGCCTTCTTCGCCGACGTACAGCGCGCCCTTTTCACCCAGGGTGACGATGACGTGACGAATACCGTCCTGCACCAGTTGCAGGGCGGCCGCGCGGGCGGATTCGATGGAGTCGACGGTCTGACCAGTGATCAACGCCAGTTCGGTTTCGTTGGGAATGAAAAAGTCCAGCTGCGACAGGTGCTCGCGGCTCAAACCCTTCACGGCAGGCGCCGGATTGAGCAGCACCGGGATGCCGTTGGCCTTGGCTAATTCGATGGCGTAGTAGACGGTTTCCAGCTCGATTTCCAGTTGCAGCACGATGAGCGTGCAGTCGCGCAAGGCGGCCTGGGCAGCGTCGATGTCCGCAGGTTTCAGGTGCGCGTTGGCGCCTTTGACGATGAGGATGCTGTTGTGGGAATCGCTTTGCACGAAGATCGGCGCCACACCGCTGGAGACGCCGGGAACGCGCTGGACGAACTGGGTATCTATGCCATAACGCTTGAAATTGGCCAGGGTGTTGTCGGCAAACATGTCGTCGCCGACCTTGCTCAGCATCAACACGTCAGCGCCCAGCTTGGCCGCCGCAACCGCCTGATTGGCGCCCTTGCCGCCGCAGCCCATGGCGAAATTCGGTGCTTCGAGGGTTTCACCCTGCGCCGGCATCCGGTCGATGTAGGTGATCAAATCCACCATGTTGCTGCCGATGACCGCGATCTTGTTCATGTGTGTGAGTACCTTGTTCACGCGCCGGGCCCGAAAGACGAGCCACCTTCGCGGTTTTATTTTTGTTATTTAAATAACATTTTGTGTGACTATTCAACCTATTTCTTCCGAGGCGGACATGCGGCTTGGCGCCTGACACACATGTCGTCCAAAGGAAGCGGGTTGGAAGCCCTGAGGCAGAGGGTTTGCAGCCACTGGTCGTACAGACCATGGATTCGCGCAAACGTTTGCGATGAGGAGCAGACAATGCCGAATTTGAACGGTGGGAGCGAGCTTGCTCGCGAAGAGGCTGGGGCATCCGATACAACTGCGGCGGCTGAACTACCGCCTTCGCGAGCAAGCTCACTCCCACAGGTGGGTGTTCACTCCCCAGCCTCGTGGCGCCTGCACACCAGTGGATTTGCTGAATAAAATGGCGAGCAACCGAGGTAGCGCGCTTGCCCGCGAAAGCCTGCGGGCCTGGCGCTGATACCACATCAGGAAATAACTACATCAGGAAATACAGCAGCAGAATATTCGCCACCAGCATCGCCAGCGCGGTGGGGATTTGCGCTTTGATCACGGCGTATTTGTCAGGCAATTCCAGCAACGCTGCGGGAATCAGGTTGTAGTTGGCCGCCATCGGCGTCATCAGCGTGCCGCAGTAGCCCGAGAACATCCCGATCGCGGCCATGACCGCCGGGTTGGCGCCGTACATGCCCACCAGCACCGGCACGCCGATACCGCCGGTCATCACCGGAAACGCCGCGAAACCGTTGCCCATGACGATGGTGAACAAGGCCATGCCGAGCACGTACACCATCACCGCGACGAGGCGAAAATCCAGGTTGATGTAGGCCGTCGCCAAGTGCGCCACCGCCTTGCCGACGCCCGCATCGTTGAACACAAGGCCGAGCATCGCCAGCATCTGCGGCAGCACCAGCGCCCAACCCAGCGCTTCGGTCAGGCGCCGCGATTCGCGCATGGCCTGCACCGGCGTGTCGCGGGTCAGCCAGCAGGCCAACGCCAGCGCTACCAGACTGCCAATGCCCAGGGACACGAAGGTGCTGTTGGCCGGGTCCAGCAGAAAGACGTCGCCAACCTTGATGTTCTTCAGCAGCACCGCGCCAATCACCGTCACCAGAGGAATCGCCAGCGCCGGAATGAACAGCTTGTTCTTCAAGCGCCCTGCACTCTCCCGCCGCGCCCGGTCGTTGAGGTTCTCATGCTGACCAAAACCCACGCCGCCGAACCCGGCGATCACCGCCATGACGATCACGCCGACGCCCACCCACACCGGCGGCAGCTTCTCGCCGACCAGAAACGCAATGGCGAACAGGCCCCAGAACAGTCCCGTTGACCAGCGTTTGGGATTGGTCCGATCGGTCGCGGTCATGAACGCGGTGATCGCCAGGATCACGCCCGCCAGCCAGTACAGGTATTGAATGGAAATGATCATCGCGCCAGCTCCTTGTCGACAGCGGAGGCCGGCGGCAGCGCCGTCAATTCACGATTCAGGCGTTGATCGAAACGGTGCAGGCGGATGGCGTGGATGACGAATGCGCAGATGGCTGTCGGGATCCCCCAGAAGGCAATGTGCATCGGGTCGACATCAATGCCGGAGCCGAGCAGGAAGGTGTGCATCAACGCAATCGCACCGAAGGCGACGAAGATGTCTTCGCCGAAGAACAGCCCGACGTTGTCGGTCGCCGCGCACAACGCCAGCAGCTTGATGCGCAATGCCTCGGGCAGCTTGCCGAAGCGCGATTCAGCGGCGCCTTCGGCCATGGGCGCGAGCAACGGCCGCACCATCTGTGGATGGCCGCCGAGGCTGGTCAGCCCCAGGGCTGCGGTGGTTTCACGCACGAACAGATACGCGATCAACAGGCGTCCGGCCGTGGCACCGGTGAACCGGGCGATCCAGTTCTGCGCGTGCAGACGCAGGCCGTGGCGTTCAAGCAAACCGATCACCGCCAGCGGCAGAAGGATGATCAACGGCAGCGTGCGGGTTTTGATGAAGCCCGTGCCGATGGTCGCCAGGATGGTCTCCAGCGGCATGCTCGCGGCAAGGCCGGTGGCCAGGGCGGCGAGCGCCACGACCAGCATCGGGTTGAAACGCAGGACGAAGCCCAGAACGATGACCAGCACGCCAAGCAGCGGCCAGAGGTTAATAGCGGTTTGCATGATGGGGTTCTCGTTGGCAGTGGCGGTACCTTGCTGGGGCACGAAGGAGAAACGTGTTCGAGAAACGAGCGGTCGCGGCACCTGTGCTAAACGAATGACAGTGCCGCTGCCCCATGGCACCGCAGTCAACGCCGGGGCGTCCAACGGGAAAAACCCGCTATGGCCCATAAGATTTTCTGTTGCCGGGGTGGCATGCAACCTGCTGTTCCAGTGCTCAGTCTGCACAGGTCGTGCCTGCAACGCTGTGACGCTCCCCCGTCATCCCGTAGGTGCGCCAGCGCTCAATCAATCAAGGAAATCCCTCGGTGAATCTCAAGTTTCTGGAAACCTTCGTCTGGGTCGCGCGGCTGAAAAGCTTTCGTCTGACGGCGGAAAAACTGTTCAGCACCCAAGCCTCCATCTCCAGCCGCATCGCCGCGCTGGAGGACGAAATGGGCGTGCGGCTTTTCGTCCGGGATTCCAGGGGCGTGTCGCTGACGCAAGAAGGAGCGCGCGTGCTCGAATACGCCGAGCACATCATGGACACGATGCAAAGCATGAAGGCGGCGATCAAAGACCCGAGTCAGGTGCGCGGCCGCATCCGCATCGGCGCCATGGATACGGTGATACACACCTGGCTCAGCCCCTTGGTAACACGCCTGATGAAGTGTTACCCGAATCTGGAAATCGAGCTCACCGCCGAGACCGCCAGCAACCTCTGCTCGCAGCTGGAAAAGGGTTATCAGGACATCATTTTCCAGACAGATGTGCTGCGTTTCGACAGCGTGCGAAACGCGGTGCTGGCGCGCTATCCCCTGCGCTGGGTGGTGCCGACCGGCTCGGCATTCGACCGCCCGGACGTGACCCTGGAAGAAATCGCCGAAGCGCGCATCGTCACGTTCTCGCGCAATTCGCGGCCGCACCAGGACATCCTCAACATGCTGCACACCGCCAACATCGTCACGCCACGGATCAACTGCGTGAACTCGGCGTCAGCCATTACCCGGCTGGTGCGCGACGGCTTCGGCATCGGCGCGCTGCCGGTGACGCTGGTGCATGGCGAACTGGCCCAGGGCGCGTTGACGCTGATCGAGAACGTCCCGCTGCCGGCGCTGATGGACATCGTCGCCAGCTGGCGCACCGGCGCGGGAATGGAGCTGGTGGAAGACATCGTCGGCTTGACCCGCGAGGTCGTGATCGCGTTTGCTCAGGAAATGCCGGAGGGATTTGTGCTCGAGGGCGGACCGGAGTGAGCCGGATCAATACCCTCCCCGCCCCTCCAGCAACGTGTCCAGCAACCAGGTCCCGGCCGGTCCCAGGCTTTTTTGCCGGGACCAGATCACGTCGACCGCCGAGCTGCGCGGCCAACCCGGCACTTTAAGTTCCTTCAAGCGGTCCTGCCCGCAGGTGCTGACCAGCCAGCGCGGCAACGCCGACCAGCCGAATCCGAAGATCGCCATGTCCATCAACAGCAGGTAATTGGGCGCTGACCAGCTACGCCGCGCGCCGCTGGGCAGGTCGTCGGTGGGCACGCTCTCGTCGACGATGGTGTTCAGGCGCAACGCCCGATGCTGCGCCAGATGGCGGTAATCGACGGCTTCTTCAGCGGCCAGCGGGTGGTTGTGGGACACGAAGATGCCGAAGTCCGCGCGCTCGACGATGGTCGCGTAGCCCACTTCCGGCGGGTACGACGCCTGGGCGGACAGCAGACCCAACGACGCGCGACCGCTCTGGATCAAGTTGATCGCGTCACCGTGTTCGGCAAACACGCACTCCAGTTCCAGCTCCGGAAAGCGCTGATCAAGTTCGGTCATGCGCGTCTGAAATTCAGCGAACTGGTTGGCGTCGGACAGCACCAGCGTCAAGCGCGGCTCCATGCCCTCGGCCAGACGACCCGCCGCGCGACGCAACGTATCGGAGGCGGCGAGCACGTCTTCGATGCGCCCTTCCAGCGCCCTGCCCGCTTCAGTCAACGCGGGATGGCGGGTCGAGCGGTCAAACAGTTCCAGGCCCAGGTCGATCTCCAGCCGCGAAATGGCCTCGCTGATGGTCGACTGGCTCTTGCCCAGGCGCCGGGCGGCGGCGCTGAACGAACCCAGCGCGATAGTCTGGGCAAACGCTTCAAGTGCTTCGGGGGAATAGCTCACGGGTGGATACCTCTGAGGCGCATGCGACGTCGCCATCGGTTTTTCCGATGGGACCGATTTTCACTCTAGCCCATCGCGCCCCGACAATGCACACCTGCCCGCGACAAAGTGATCACCGCCATGCCTCTGCACACCCTCACGCCCCCCAAGACCGCGAAGCCGGTCGTTGCGCCGAAATCCGTCAAAGAACGCGCCCTGCATGCGCTGCTGTTCGAGCTCATCGGCGTGCTGATGTTCGCGCCCGGGCTGGCCTGGGTGCTCGGCCAGTCCATCGGCAAGATGGGCGCGATGACGGTGATGATTTCCACGGTCGCCATGCTCTGGAACATGGTCTTCAACGCCGGGTTCGACCGTCTGCGCGCACGGTTGGGTTTCGTCCTGAATTTCAAGGCGCGGGCGCTTCATGCCATCGGCTTTGAAGCGGGACTGATTTTCCTGGTGGTGCCGATGGTGGCGTGGTGGTTGTCGGTCACATTGCTGGAAGCCTTCCTGCTGGACATCGGTCTGGTGCTCTTGTATCTGCCGTACACGATGCTGTTCAACCTGGCCTACGACGGTGTTCGCGAGCGTCTGCTCGCCCGTCCCCAGCCATGCGCTGCTGATCGATAGCGGCACAATTGGTCTCCCCTAAACCTCCTTCATTGGCTATTCGGCGGGTCGCAGCGCGGGCGTAACATTTCGCCACGTCCCGCGGCTTGCGCCGGTCACTTTGAAGAGAGCACCCACCATGAACAACCGAATCAACTGGGCCCAGAAATCGCCGGAAGCCTACAAAGCCATGGTCGGCCTGGAGACAGCGCTGAGTAAATCCGGGCTGGATCATTCCCTGCTGGAGCTGATCCGTCTGCGGGCGTCGCAGCTCAACGGCTGTGCATACTGCGTGAACATGCACGCCAATGACGCACGCAAGGCCGGCGAAACCGAGGCCCGTCTGCAAACCCTCAGCGTGTGGGAAGAAACCGAATTCTTCACCGAGAAGGAAAAAGTCGTACTCGCCTGGGTTGAAAGCCTGACCCTGCTGCCCGTGCACCGTGCGCCGCAACATCAGTACGAAGCGTTGCTCAAGCATTACAGCGAAGCCGACGTGGTCAACATTACCTTGGCCGCCGCCACCATCAACGCCTGGAATCGCTTCGGCGTGGGGTTTGCGATGATGCCGAGCTGATTCCCGTTATTGGCCTCACACCCGCAAAAACCGTCCGCTGATCGCCACACCCAACAGCATCACGGCGATGATCATGAACGCCGCGCCGAGGCTGCTGAGGTGGGCGACGAACCCGATGCCAGCCGGCCCCATCAGAATGCCGATGTAGCCCAGCGTCGTGATCGCCGGCACCGCCACGTTCTCCGGCATGGTCTTCTGCCGACCGACCGCGCTGTAAAACACCGGCACGATGTTGGAACAGCCGATTCCCACCAGCGCGTATCCGCACAGCGCCGCTTGCCAGACCGGGATCAACGTCGCAACGGTCATCCCGGCGGCCGCGCACAGCCCGCCAAACAGGATGATTTTGTGCACGCCCAAGCGCCGGACAATCGGATCGCCGCACAGACGCCCGATCGCCATGGCCAGCGCGAATACCGCATAACCGAATCCTGCGTAGGACGGTTCGACGCCGCGCTGGGCGCTGAGGAACACCGCACTCCAGTCGAGCATCGCGCCTTCGGTGAGAAACACCGTGAAGCACATCAAACCGATGAACAGCACCACGCCGCGAGGGATGGCAAACGCCGGGCCGCCCGGTTCGCTGCCGTACGGCAACAAGTGGGGCGCGGCTTTGTAGAGCGCGATCGCGATGAACAACGCGACCACAGCCATCGCCAGCCACGGCCACACCCCGACGCTCAACAACGCCGACACCCCCGCCGCGCCCACAATCCCGCCGCAACTGAACAGCCCGTGAAACCCGGACATCATGGTCTTGCCGCTGGCCCGCTCGACGATGATCGCCTGTATGTTGGTCACACACCCCAGCGCGCCCATGCTCGCGCCGTAGACAAACAGCGTGGCGACCATCAGCGGCACCGAGCTGAGGGTGGCCAATAGAGGCAGGCACACACAGGCGATCACGCCCGTCATCACGATCAAACGCCGACAGCCATAACGCACCGTCATCGCCCCGGCCAACGGCATGGACACGATCGAGCCAATGCCCAGACACAACAGCAACAACCCGAGGCCGGCGTCGTCCAGGCCCAGACGGCTTTTCGCATAAGGCACCAGCGGCGCCCAGGCCGACATACTGAACCCGGTGACAAAAAAAGCGATCCGCGTCGAAAACTGCTCCAGCCGCCCCGGTACCACGGGCGCTGCGGTGCTGATGGAAGTCATTGCCGCTCCCTTGCATGCTTGGACGGGGACAGATTCATTTACGGTGAAGCGCTGTAAATAAATCAGTCCCCTCGAAATAGGGACCAGCCTAACAAAGCTTGAAACAATGCCGAAGAAGGGATGTTGAAGGCAGCAGCCTCAGGAACGCCTCACTCGCCCTCGAAGACATCGACGCGGAGCGTCAAAGGATGCATTCCCACGCGGAGCGAGGGAACGATCGATTGCTTCAGTGGGACCGGCTTCAGCCGGGAAAGAGGCCTGTGCGTACACCCATCATTTTGCAGCGCGGCGCCCGACGCCTTCCCGGCTAAAGCCGGTCCCACTATTCGAACGCGCACCTCGTAGGACCGGCTTCAGCCGGGAAGCCTTTGATCTGCTTTTGCTCTTCAAACACAAAACTCCCAGACGACACCAATCGCGACTTGGGTGCAGGCTGAACGCAGGTCTCGCGGAGTGGGCCGAGCGGCATGGATGCCGCGAGAGCCGCCCCCCGCCATGGATGGCGGATGGCGG